>NZ_JBEYTW010000004.1:73985-209671 GCF_040643275.1 Spirillospora sp. NPDC047418 | reverse complement strand
ACCGGGCGGCCGCGACTCGCCCTGGACACGGGCCGCCTGGGCGCCCGCCTTTCCCGGGTGGACGCCTGACACCGGCGCCGGGGCCGGACCACGCGGTCCGGCCCCGGCTTTCTCGTCGGTGCGGTGGCGGATCAGTACTCGACCTTCACGGCCGCGCCGTTGAACGCCTCCTTCCCGTAGAGGCTGATGTAGTTGTAGCCGGCCGGCGGGTTGGAGATGGTCAGGGATTCACCGTTTCCGGCATTGGCGGAACGCCGGGTGTAGGACGTCGATGTGGCCCACGTGCTCGCGTTGTAGTAGAGGTCGGCGTCACCGGTTCCGCCGGACGAGGTGATGGTGATCGACCGGGTGCCGGACGGGATGTTGATGTAGAGGTAGGCGAGATTGCCCTTGGTCGCCGACAGGTTGCCGCGCTGGCAGTTTTGTCCGAGTTGCCGTGTGTCGGAACCGGTGCATTCCGGTGCCGTCCCGCCGCCTCCCCCGGCGGACACCGAGATCCGCTGGGACGTGGTGCCGGTCGCCCCGGCGTCGTCGGTGACGGTTAGCGAGACGGTGTAGGTGCCGTCGGCGCCGTAGGTGTGCGACGGGCCGGCCGACGTCGAGGTGGTGCCGTCGCCGAAGTCCCAGCTGCGGGACGCGATACTGCCGTCGGCGTCGGTGGACTGGTCGGTGAAGTTGACCGCCAGGCCGTTCGCCGATGCCGAGAACTTCGCAGTCGGTGCCTGGTTGCCTCCCCCACCACCGCCGCCGGCGCAGGCACCGGACGCGCACGCGGCGAGCCACGTCCACCAGTCGCCGTCGTAACGGCTGCCGATCGTGCTGGTCAGGAACGTGCGTGCGGCGTTCCAGTCGCCGGCCCGGTAGTAGCCGAGAACGGTGGCGATGTCGCCGGGGTGCTTCTCGAACATGTACCGCACCGCCAGGTAGCCCCAGTAGTAGATGCGGGTCGTGTCATTGCTGTAGGTGGTGTCCCACAGGGTGCTGAGGGCGTAGGTGTTCCTGGCGGCCTCGGCGATCGCCGAGTCGTTGGTCACCTTCCGGTAGGAGTAGGAGACGTACTCGGCGAAGCCCTCGATCCACCAGATGGTCGGCGTGGCGACGTTGGCGTTGAAGTCGCCGTACATGTCGAACCGGCCGTCGAGGTAGTGCGTGTACTCGTGGTTGAGATTCCAGATCTGGAACGTCGGGCGGACCCATTCGGCCTCGTAGGCGATGAACCGCGGCTGGTTCCCTGCGGCGGCGGGGTCGCCTTCCAGGTACATGCCGCCGTTATTGGTGTCGATCCCGAACATGGCACCGGCATAGGTCTGGTAGTCGGTGCTGGAATCGAAGACGCAGACCTCGATCGTGCCGTTGCCGTCGTTGGCGACGGGCTTGTTCCCGTCCTTCACCAGGCCGTGGAAGTAGGCGTCCTGGTTCATCAGGCTGGCGCAGGTGTCCGACAACTGGCCCGCGGTCATGTCCTGCGCTCGGATCTTGATGCTGGAACTGCAGGTGTGGTTGATGGTCAGCACGTTCTGCGCCAGCCGCTGCTGCAGATCGCACGTGGTGTAGTACGAGCAGTTCGCCTTGTCGTAGGAGTCGGTCATCTCGGCGATGCCCACCCACAGCGGCGCGGTCTTCCCGGTCATGCTGCTCTGGCCGAGCAGCCCCCTGGCCAGGGGCCGGACCTTGGCCTGGAGCGCGGCGTGCTGGAGGAACCGGGCCATTTCACGTCCGGCGTTGGACGCCAGGTAACTGCGGTCGGTGCCGAGGAGGCCGAGGTGGTTCGCGGCGAACGCGTTGAGCGTGTCGAGGACGCTCGGGTCCGACTGGACCGCGGAGACGAACGCCGGCACCTGGTGGCCGCGGAACAGCACCGTGTAGACGTTGTTGACCGCGTTGAGCATCCACCAGGAGGCGTCGTAGGAACTGTTGTAGCCGTTCAGCAGCCGCTTGACGACATAGATGTAACGTGCGTTCTCCTGGGCGCTGTCGATCAGCGTGACCGCCTCGGCGAGGACCTCGCCGTTGGCGTCGCTGACCGTCGAGGACTTCGAGTTGCCGAAATAGGCGTCCAGGCCGGACTGGATCGCCGTCTTCAGTGACTGCCCGTAGGCCCCCACGGTCGACGGGTTGTACCACTGGACGTAGTACCCGGCGCGCAGGTACAGCACGAGCTGGGCCGTGCCCGTGCTGTTGTCGCCCGGATAGTAGACCGCGTTGTCGCGGAGCGCGTAGGCGATCGTCACCATCTGCGACTCGCGGAACGCGTAGTAGGCGTCTCCGCCGGTCAGGCTGAACAGCGTGTTGATGCAGTCGGTCGTCGAGGACGTGACCTGCTGGACCAGCGCGCTTCCGGAACGGCTCGTGAAATCACCGGGGCTGCAGGCGGCGGCCGCCGCGGCCTTGGCCTTCGGCGCGCTCTTCATGGACGGCCGCTTGTGCTCGGCCGGCTTCTCCGGCCGTTCCGGGGTGCTCTTCAGCGCGTCCTTCTCCGCCGACAGCGGCGGGCGGTCCCTGGCCGGGAGCGGCGACTTCTGGACGCGCGGCGCCCGATCGGCGCGAGTACTGGCGGGGGGCGGTTTCGGGGCGGCGTTCGCGGGGCTCGCGGGCGAGACCAGGAGGCCGATACCGAGGAGGAGGGCGGCCGGCACCCGCAGGCATCTGACAGATCTGCGTCTGTTTCTCACGGGGGTTTCCTTCGGAGGCATCCGCGTTCGGAGCGGATGGATTCGGGGGCCCCGGGGTCCAAATCCCGGAGGTCGAGGGAAACTTGCGCCCGCAGTGTGCGATCCCGATCCGCGCCGTGGTCATACACCGCTCCATCGGTCTCGGTTATGGATCGTCCGTGCCGGTCGGACGAACCGGAGCCTCTGGCCGTGGGCTCCGGGCGGATCAGGAGGTCAGCAGCCGGGCGCGCAGCGCCGCGACGGTGGCGTCGCTCAGCTTCAGGCCGTTGCGGACGTAGTTGTCGAAGCTCCCGTAGACCTGGTCGACCTCGTGGAACGCCTCGTCCAGCCAGGCGGACTCCACGGCGTCGGACCGGCCGAGGTAGGTGTTGCTGGCCATGTAGTCCTGGTACACGGTCGCCCTCGGCACGCCCAGGATCGTCAGCAGCACCGCCGCGCCCCAGCCGGTCCGGTCCTTGCCCGCGGTGCAGTGGAACACCGTCGCGCCGGGGTTGGCGGCGATGGAGGTGAGCAGGTCGCGGTAGGCGCGGCTCGCGCCGCTGAAGTCCACCAGGAACGGGTAGGCGATCGACTGGCCGAGGTTGGACGACCCGGTCACCAGCCCGATCAGGAACCCGTACAGCAGGCTGCCCAGCACAGGGTCGGCGAAGGAGATCCCGTGCGTCACGTCCTCGACGTCGGCGACTTCGTAGGCGATCCCGGCGGGCAGCAGGTCGGGGTCGTCCGAGCGCTCCTGGAAATTGCGCAGGTCCACGTCCAGGGTGATGCCGAGGCCGAGCAGCGTCTGCTGGTCGGCGGCCGACAGGTGGGCCAGGGAGTTGGAGCGGTAGACGACGCCGGTGCGGACGTGGTGGCCGTCGGCGGTCGTGTAGCCGCCGAGGTCGCGGAAGTTGGCGGCCGTGGCCAGCCGGGGAGCGGCGGCCGGGAGCGCCGCGGCCGGCGCCCGGTCCGGGGCCTCGGCGAGGGCGGGCGGTGCGGTCAGCGCGCCGGCCAGCAGGGCGGCGCCGAGCAGGACTGCGGACGTATGGGGGGTGCGCATGACGATCCTTGTCGGACGGCCCCGGCGGGGGGAACTGGCATGACGCCCGTCATGATGCTGTCCGGACAGACCGGGATGAACTGGCAGGCCCTCAAATCTTCCCGGCGATCATTGTGCGCGGCGACAACGACCGCCGCTCGGCCGTCCCCCGCCATCGCGGACGCGAGGCCCGCCCGTCACGTCCGCGCCCCGGCGGCGGCGCGGATGCGGTCGGCCAGCCGGGCGGCGTCCGGGTGGGACAGCACGATGCCGTCGAACTCGTCCCCGCTGATCGCGCGGTCCAGGGTCAGCCGCAGGCCGGGGCGTGCGCGGCGCGCCGAGACCAGCAGCCGCGGGCCGCGCACCAGGCCCCAGACGCCGATCTTGGCGAAGCCCGAGACGGCCAGCCCGCGGCGGGAACCGCGCGCGGCCCGCAGCGGCGCGTCGACGCGCGCGGCCCGGGTGATGGCGGCGAGCGGGACGGCCACCCGCGCGCGCCGCGTCCAGAGCCGCTCCCAGGCGTCGAACTCGATGTCGACGCTGTTCCCGGTGATCGTCACTTCTGCCATGGCATGGCCTTTCTCTATGGCCGGCCGCTTCAGGGCCCGGCGCCGTCGTCCGGTGTCGGGGGCGGTGTGTCCAGGGGCATGAGCACGGTCGCGAGGAGCCGCGGCACCCGCCCCTCCCGCGGCTCGTTGCCGAGCAGGGGACGCAGGAGTTCGCCGAAACCGCGGGCGAACTCGGCGAACTCGGCGTCGTCCAGGTGCAGCACCGCCTGCTGGTAGCCGGCGCCGTCGGCGACCAGGTCGACCCGCTCGCGCGCCAGGTAGCGGGCGAACTCGGCCAGCAGGCTGGAGACGAACACGGTGAAGTAGCGCTCGTGGTCGCCGGGCGTCGCCGCGGCCAGCGCGTCCCCTTCGAGCGCCGCGCCGCCGGGGGGCAGGGCGAAGACGCGCTCGGCCGCGCCGCCGACCCTGCGCTCCTCCACCACGTCCAGCAGGCCGCCCTTGACCAAGGCGGCGAGGTGCCGGTACAGCGTCGCCTGCGGGACGTCCGGCAGCAGATCGGCGACGTCGCGCGCGGTGCGGCGCCCGCCGGCGACCGACCGCAGGATCCGGATCCGCACCGGATGCAGCGCCAGGTCCGCCCAGCGCTCCTTGGAGATGCTCACACCGCTACGTTATCATTATCAATAATGAGAACGTCCCGGCGGGTCGGCATCGACGGTCCGACCCGCCGCGGACGGAGCCCGGCGCCGTGACCCAGTCTTTGCGCGGCCCGGCCGGTTGCTCGGCACCGCACCGGGTACGGCGCGACTTAAGACCCTGAAATGGGACAATCCGACCTGGTCAGGGAGGGTTCTATGACTGGGATGAGGAGTTCCCCCCGCACACGCGCGACCGGAATGCTGAAAACCCCTCGCAGCCGCGGCATGCTCAGCGGCCTCCTACTGCTGCTCCTCGCGCTGTGGGGCGGGCTCATTCCGTTCGTCGGCCCCTACTTCAGCTTCGGTTTCGGGTCGAGCGACGCCTGGGTGTACAGCACCGACCGCCTCGTGCTGTCCATCCTTCCGGCGATCGCCGTGGGCGTGGGTGGATTGATCTTGCTGGTCAGCGCCAACCGGCCGGTGGCCCTGTTCGGATCCTGGCTGGCCATTCTGGGTGGTCTGTGGTTCGTCGTGGGCACCACGATCGCCCCCCTGTGGAACACCAGCCTGGGGACCGCGCTCGGCGGCCAGACACGCCGGGTCGCCGAGCACCTGTCGTTCTTCGAGGGCCTCGGCGCCGTCGTCATACTGCTGGCAGCGGTGGCACTCGGCCGCTTCCTGGTCGTCGGCGTGCGAGAGGCGAGGCGCGCCGAGACGGCACAAATGGCGACGGAACGCGCCGCCGCGGACGAACAAGCCCGCCGCAGGTCCACCGCGGCACCCGAATGGGAAGAGCAGACAGGCCCTCGGCAGGAACGCCGGGAAGCCGCAAGGCCCGCGGAGCGCACCTGGCGGGTACCGCCGCCCTAGCGCGAGTGACATCGAACGGCCGTCCGGGGCCCCGATCACTCGGTAGTTCTTGGACGGTGCAGTTGAGGGTCCGGTCGTGGACGAGCACTAGCGTGCCGTCCACGGCCGGTTCCGTGTCGGGGCCGCGCGGGGGCGGGTCACAGTGGTCATGTGGCGCGAGGGCTGGCGGGTTCAGGACAGGACCGCGGGCTTGAGGGTCTGGGCGCACCAGCGCTCGAAGGTGGTGGGGCCGGTGGTCTCCGGGGTGCGGGCCACGCCGGCGTCGAGGCCCTCGTCCTTGGCCCGCTTCATGTCGACGATGCCCTGCACGAACGCCTCGTCCAGGCCGTAGCCGACGAGTTCGGCGCGCAACTCGCCGAGCGACTGGCGCTCATAGCGGACGGGACGCCCGAGCTGCGCGGTCATGACGCGGGCGAGGTCGTTCGGGGACAGGTCCTGCGGCCCCAGGACCGGGACGCTGCCGGTGCCGGTCCACGAGCGGTCCAGCAGCAGGCAAGCGGCGGCGGCCGCGATGTCGGCGACGGCGACCAGGGGCGCCCTGCGGTCGGCGTCGACGGCGTCGGTGAAGACGCCCTCGTCGCGGATCGAGGCGGCCTCCTCCAGCAGGTTCTCGAAGAAGGACGGACTGGCCAGCGCCCGGTAGGCGACGCCGGCGCCGGCCAGCAGGTCGTCCATGGCCAGCGAGGCGGTGACCAGGCCGGCGCGGCCGGCGAGCGGGGTGCCGCGGCCGAGGGCGGAGACGCCGACGACGCGGCCGACCCCGTGGGCGGCGAGCGCCCGCGCGGCGGGGCGAGTGAAGCCGGTCCAGGCGTCCTGCGGGGTGCGGGACGCGTCCGGGGGGACGAGCCAGAACACGGCGTCCGCGCCCTCGAAGGCCCTGTCGACCACGTGGGCGTCGCCGTGCGAGCCGGTGACCACCTCGACGCGTCCGCGTGCCGCGTCCGGCAGCCGTGCGGGGTCGCGCACGATCACGCGGAGCTCCTCGCCGGCGGCGGGAGCGGACTCCAGGAGCCGGGCGAGCAGGTGGCGGCCGATGTTCCCGGTGGGGGCGGTGATGACGATCATGAAGACCTCGAGAATCGGTGTCGGTCGGTACGCCTCCATCCTCGGGAGCGCCCCGGCGATGCCACAATGGGAACTTCAGCAAGGAGACATTGCCTGAAATGGAATGACGCTGGTGGACAGCCCGCACACGGCCCTCGACGCCAACCTCGCCGTCGCGTTGGACGCACTGCTGACCGAGCAGAGCGTCACCCGCGCCGCCGAGCGCCTGGGCACCTCCCCCGCCGCCATGAGCCGCACCCTCGCCCGCCTCCGCCGCACCCTTCAGGACCCGCTCCTGGTGCGGGCCGGACAGGCGATGGTCCCCACTCCCCGCGCCCTGGCGCTGCGCGACGAGGCCGCCGCGGTGGTGCGCCGCCTCGGAACGCTGCTCAGCCCCGCCGGCGACACCGACCCCGCCGGCCTGCGCCGCACGTTCACCCTCCAGGCCGCCGACCTGGTCGGTGCCGCGCTGGCCCCCGGCCTGCTGCGGCTGGCCCGGCGGGAGGCGCCGAACGTCTCGTTCCGGCTCCGGGCGGAGGAGCTGGAGGCCGGTCCGGCCCTCCGCGACGGCCGGATCGACCTGGAGGTCGGATCCATCGACCACGTGGACCCCGAGACCCGGGTCGAGGAACTGGTCACGCTGCGGATGGTGGCGGCCGTCCGCCCGGGCCATCCCCTCGCCGGGCGGGCCCTGGACCCGGCGCGGCTCGCCGCCGCCGACCATGTCGCGGTCAGCCGGCGCGGCCGGTTCACCGGTCCTCTCGACACCGCACTGGCCGAGCTGAACCTCCACCGGCGCGTCACCGCCGTCCTCCCCAGCCATCTGGCCGCGATGGCCCTGGCGGTCCGCAGCGACGTCGTCTGCCTCGTCCCCGCCGCGCTCCCCGGCGACCCCGAGACGCCCCTCACCGACACCGCCGCGGCCCTCGGCCTGCGCCTCCTCGACATCCCCCTGCCGCTGCCGCCCCTGACCATCGGCATGGCCTGGCATCCCCGCCACGCGGCCGACACCGCCCACCACTGGCTCCGCGACGCCGTTCGCCGCGCACTCCACGGCGAGGACGCCGCCGGTCAGGCGGCTCCCGTCCCCCGGTGACCCTCGATGACCCGGACCACCGCGCCGCGTTCGCCTTGCGGGGTGCCGCGGCCGAGACACCCGGGACTCGGGGCCTGAAGATCGATACCAGGCTGGTTGTGAGACTTCCTCGGATTTGAGAATCGTGCTTCCATGGCACCGAGCAAGCGTTTGGGACCGGCATGGAGCGCTGAGCGAGGGAGTACCCGATGGGCCCGCGGTTTCTCAGGAGATTATGGGTGCCCCTGGTGGCCGCGGCCGTGCTGGTCCTCGGCATGGTGCAGGCGGCGCAGGCGCACATCGAGCGGCCGTCGTACTGGCCGTCTCCCGGGCCCGACTGCTCGGTCAGCCCGTGCGCGGGCGGGACGGTGCCGACGCCGCGGAGCCTGGCGTCGGCCCTCGGGACCGGCCGGCAGAGCACGACCCGCGTGGTGTGCCGGCCGGACTCGCTGGAACGGCTGGACGCCTCGATCAAGCGGGCACTGAAGTCGGGCTACAACGTCCGCCCGCACGACCACCGGACGCTCGGCGCCACCGAGGCACGGGACCTGAAGCGGATCAACCGGGCGTTGTTCGACCGGTGCCGGTACGGCGAGATCCAGCCCGCGGTGACCGATTCGCGGAACAACGACCGGGTCGTGGTGCTGCCGGGCGTCTACACCGAGCCCACGGCGCGGAAGAAGCCGACCCACGACCCCGCGTGCGACCAGTACAAGCTGAGCACGGGCGCGTACTCCTACCTCGGCGAGTACACCTGCCAGAACGACGCCAACCTGATCGCCGTGCTCGGCCGGGCCCCCGGCGGCGGCCAGGACCCGGACCCGCCGCGCGTCGACCGGCACGGCATCCCCAACCGGGGCGCGTGCGTGCGCTGCAACCTCCAGCTCGAAGGGTCGGGCGTGAGCGCCGACGACGTCGTCGTGGACGCCGGTGACCCGTCGTCCGGCAACGGCGGCCCGCGCAACTCGGCCAAGGACGTGGGCATACGCGCCGACCGGGCCGACGGATTCGTGCTGCGGAACATGACCGTCCGGCACGCCGACGAGCACGACATCTACGTCCTGGAGACCAACGGGTACTTGCTGGACAGCTTCAAGACCTTCTACGCGGGCGAGTACGGCGTGCTCACCTTCGTCGAGGACCACGGCGTGATCCAGAACTGCGAGGCGGCCGGCAACGGCGACTCCGGGCTGTATCCCGGGTCGGGCGCGAAGACCGCGGCCGGACGCGACGAGAGCGTCTACCCGGACGCGCGCTACAGCCAGCAGATCCGCTACTGCGACTCGCACCACAACACCAGCGGCTACTCCGGCACCGACGGCAGCGCCACCTGGGTTCACCACAACAACTTCTACGACAACGGCCTCGGCTTCACCACCGACGTCTTCACCGCCGCCGGGCATCCCGGTTTCCCGCAACAGGGCGACCTCGTCGAGAACAACGACTTCTTCTCCAACAACTTCAACCCGTACCTGGCGGACAGCGACGTGGTGCCGACCGTGCCGGTCCCGGTGGGCACCGGGATGTGGATCGCCGGCGGTGACGACAACGTCGTCCGGAACAACACCTTCCGCGACAACCGGCGGCGCGGGGCCATGCTCTTCGCCGTCCCGGACGCGTTCGTCTGCGCCGACCAGCCGATGACGGGCTGCGACCCGCTGAAGCTGTCCACCTCGCACCGCAACCAGTTCTACGGCAACGAGATGACCGCCAACGGCCTGGACTTCTGGTGGGACGCCTTCCCCGGCAATACCGGCAACTGCTGGTACTCCAACGGCACCGTCACCACCTCGCCCAGCAACCTGCCGGACTGCCTGAACGGTAAGGCGCCCTTCCTCAGCTTCGGGTTCGGCAACCTGGGCAACGAACTCGAACTGCTCACCTGCATGGCCAACCTGAAGCCCGGCGGCCCGTGCCCCTGGTTCACGACCCCCGAGGCCACCGCCCCGCCCGCGTCCCGGACGGCACCGGTCAGCGACCCCCACCACCCCGCGACGGGCGAACTCGACGACGCGATGCTCGCCGCGATGTCCTGCCATTCCTGGCAGGAGATGACGACCGTCCAGCGGGACCACATGCTGGCCAAGATGGCGGTGTTCATGGGCGGCCAGATCGACCATCCCGGGGCACGCGGCACGACGCTGACCAACCAGAGCGCGACCAACGTGCTCAACAACGCCTGCGGACTGTCCTTCGCGGGGCCGTTCAAGCTCTACAAGCTCTACGCCCGGGCGGCGGCCTTCCCTCTGCAACTCCCTTGACGCGATCGGCCCTACCCCCGCACTTCCGGTCTGGCAGCATGGGCGGATGACCACCCGCGTGATCGCCGCCTGTGACGGAGCCTGCAAGAACAACCCCGGTCCCGCCGGGTGGGGGTGGGTCATCGCCGATGCCGATGAGCGCGTGGTGCAGTGGGCGTGCGGCCCGCTGGGCGATGCGACCAACAACATCGCCGAGCTGGCGGCCCTGCAGCACCTGTTGCTGGCCACCGACCCGGCCGCCGATCTGGAGATCCGCATGGACTCCAGGTACGCGATCGACGCCGTGACGAAGTGGCTGCCCGGCTGGAAGGCCAGAGGGTGGATGACCGCCTCCAAGAAGCCGGTCGCGAACCGGGAGCTCATCGAGGCGATCGACGGCCTGCTGGCCGGACGCACGGTCGAGTTCGTCCACGTCGCGGCCCACCAGGAGGACGGGGACCGCCTCAACGCGCTCGCCGACCGCGCGGCCAACGCCGCGGCGACCAGCCAGCAGGCCGCCGGCGGCAGCACCGCCGACGACGTCCCCCAGCAGACCGACGACGTCCAGCCCCGTCGCCGGTCGGCGTCCCGCCGGACTTCAGGACCGTCCGGAATCAAAGCCAAGTTCCCCGGGACCTGCCACTGCGGACAGGCATTCAAGCCCGGAGACCAGATCACCAAGGGCGAGGACGGCAAATGGGGGCATCCAACCTGCGCGAACCCCGGCCGAGCCCGCGCCTAGCGCGATAACCGGGCCGGGCGCGTGACCTCCGCCTCCCCTTCCCCACCGGGAGCGCACCCCAGCAGTTCGCGGTACGCCCGGACGCTGCCGGCGGTGGTCCGCGACAGCAGTTCCGGTTGAGGCCGGTGCTCGCGGCGCAGCCCCTCGACCACCGCCCGCAGCCAGCGCCGGACCTCCTCACCGGTCATCCGCACCCGGTAGTTCCGGTCATGGACGGGCGGGTCGAGGCAGACCCCGCCGCGGCCGACCGCCTCGGGCAGGCCGCCCACCCGGGTGGCGAGGACCGGGACACCGTGGGCGACGGCCTCGCGGGCGACCATCCCGAAGCTCTCCTGCCACAGGCTCGGTGCCAGGAGCAGGTCGGTCCGGGCGTACAGCGGGCAGATGTCGGCGCGGTACCTCACGATCTCCACGCAGGGCGGGCCGGCCAACGCGATGCCGTGCCCGGCCAGGTCGGCGGCGGTCCAGCGGCCCTCCACGATGCGAAACCTGAACGGGAGACCCGCCTGGACGGTGGCCCGGACGAGGTGCATCACCACGTCCAGGCCCTTGGCCGGTTCCGGGTTGACGAAGGTCAGCCGGTACGGGCCGTTCCGGGCGGCGGCCGCGGTGCCCGCGCCGGCGCGGGCCGCGGCGGGCGGGCAGGAGCAGGGGCGCAGGCACGGCTCGATCACGTGGGCGTCCCTGCCGGTCTGCGCGGCGAAGAGCCGCCGGGCGAACCGTGAGGGGACCACGACCTCGTCGGCGAGACGGAGCGTTTCCGGCGCGGGCCGGATGTCGGCGGCCGGGTGTTCCAGCACGATGGGCACGCCGGCCGTGCGCAGCCGCCGTACCAGCGCGGTCTCCTCGCCGAGGTGCCCCCAGAACAGGGCCGCGTCCGGACGGTCGCGGTCGAGCAGGCCCTCGACGCGCCGGGCGAGCGACGCCAGTCCTCCGGCGTCGCCGCCGGCCCCGCCCGGGTTCATCGGACCGTCCACCACCGTCACCCGCTCGCCCGCGTCACGAAGCGCGGCGCCGAGCTCGCGGAGGTGTACCGCTTCGCCGGATCTGCCGGCGGAGATCTGGTGGACGCTGGCCAGGAGGACGTGGGTCATCGCGCGGCGCGCACCCCGCCGGACCTGTAGGCGGGCACGCCGAACTCGCCGCGGATCCGCTCGAAGGCGGCCGCCCGGCGGCGCAGCAGCTCCACTCCGGCCGGATCGTCCTTGCGGTAGACGAACGACGAGAGCCAGACCACCGCGCGGGCGTCGAGCGGGCGCAGGGTCCACGGCGCCTCCGCGAGAACCTCCTCGGCCCGTACGGACTCGGCGAAGGCGGCGATCACCGGCGGCGCGAACGGCAGGGCCGCCGTGTGCCACTCCAGGCCGTCGGCGAGCCGCGGAACGGCCTCCGGCCGCTCCCGGTCGCCGCCGAGGACGCCCAGGTCGTCGGGGTGCGCGGAGGCGCGCACGGCCAGCCGCTGCCCGTGCTCGCGGGCCAGCCGCTGCACGTCCGCCGCCTTGGCCCGCAGGACCGCCGCCGAGCCCCCGGTGACCAGCAGGTTCAGGACGAGTCCATCGTGGGCGATGGCGATCCGCTGGGCTCTGCGGCGGGCCGGTGACGCCAGGGAGGAGGTGGTCACCAGGTCCGCGAAATGGAGTTCACGCCAGTAACGGACGAGTGCCTCGCCCGGGTCCGGCCCGGACAGCACCGCCAGTGCGAGCCAGTGCGCCGGCACCGCCGGCAGCACATGGGTCATCTCCACCACGATGGGGCCGTAGCCGGAGGTCTGGAACAGCGAGCCGTGGCGGTGCGGGCCCGGCGGGTAGGGCAGGGCCCGCCGTGTCCGCTCGTCCTCGGCACCCGTCCAGCCCAGCCGGGTCAGTGCTCCGTCGCGCGCCATGACCAGGAAGTCCCGGCAGTGTCGCTCCCGTTCGCCGAGGCCGGAGAGCAGCCCCCTGTCGAGGGCGTTGCCCAGCACGGAGGTGTGCGGCCCGGAACCCGGCTCCGGGAGGTGGAACCGGCCGCCGGCATCCCGCAGAGCGTCGTTCAACTGGGCGAAGGTCACCCCGGGCTGCACCGTGGCGAGGCCGAGGTCGGCGTCGACGTCCAGACGGTCCAGCCGGGCCAGGCGGACGATCACACCGGGCTCCCGCACCCGGGAGTCGTCGTACCCCCAGTTGCGTCCGAGGGCGTCGACCCGCCACGGGACGCCGCCGTCGTTGAGCGCCCCGGCCACCGCGGCGAGCTGGGCCGGCGACGTGGGCTCGACCACCCACTCCGGCGGGCGCCCGCCGGGGACCGTCGATTCCGGAGCCGGCGCCACCCGCGCGCCGGTGCCCGCGACAGTGCCGAGAAGGTCCGCGAAGCTCATACCCGCTTCGCCGCCCGTGCCGTCCGGCCCTTCAGCAGCCGGGCGGCCGCCAGCACGATCTCCGGCTCGCGGAGCACCGCCGACCCGACCGGGAGGCCCCGGTTGACCGTCATGTGGATCATGCTGGTGAGGGTCAGCCGGTAGGCGTCCTCGTCCAGCTCGGCGAGGTGGTCGAGGGTGGGCTCCGGCTCGGCCAGCGCGGCGTCGAAGGCCGCTTCGAGATCGCGCCGGGCCGACCGGAAGGCCGCCATCAGGTCCCGCTGCGCGTGCGGGCTGGGCAGCCGCGGATCCAGCCCGCGCAACTCGCACAGCAGGGCGAGGGCACCGCCGTCGCCGGCCAGTCGCCGGCACCAGGCGGCGATCCGGGACGCGGCCAGCACGTAGCGGCCCGCATGGCCGGGGCCGTCGGCGAGCCGCCGCGCCCACCACGCCGAGTCCGCGCAGAAGTGGCGCAGGGTCCGCGCCCGGTACGCCGCGCCGCCGTACCGGTGGTCCTCCGGCGCCCAGGCGTTCACCGCGATCTCGGTCGGCTGCTGCGGTGCGGTCGAGACCAGATGGTCGCGGAGCCCGGCCAGCAGCACCCCGGTGGCGGCCGAGGAGCGCACCCGCACCCGCAGGTGCGACCGGTCGTCGCGGTACCGGATGAAGAACAGCTCGGCGCGGCGCATCAGCTCCACCACGTCGGCACGGGCCAGCCACATCTCGACGAGCCGGTCCGGAGCGTAGACGTACCAGCTCGTCCAGCCGGGGTCCGGCGCGGGCAGCCGATCCAGCATCCGGGTCCGCGACAGCGGACGGCTCGCCGGGGCCTCGGCGCGCACCCAGGGGACCCAGAGGTCGTGGACGTGCCCGCCGAGGTCGGACCAGACCGGCGTCGCGACCGGCAGCGACTCGTGCAGGACGAGCGGCCGGTCGAGGCGCAGCCGCCGCGTGAACCACTGCCGCTGGACGTCGTCGGTGAGATCCAGCCGCATGGTGTGATCGGCGGTCTCGGTCACCTCGACCTGCGGCCCGAGGCCGACCTCGGTGAGCACGTCGCACAGCCGGGCGGGATCCCCGGCCAGCTCCAGCAGGTCGGCCCGGTGCCGGGCGTCCAGGGCCACGCTGCGCCGGGCCACCAGGCAGCGGCCGGCGGTGATGCGCGGGTTCATCCCGGCCGTCCGCCGGCGCCGGCTGGGGTCGGCGGTCGGCATCGTGCCGATGGCCTCGTCGACGAGCAGTCCCAGCAGCTGCACCACCCAGGAGTTGCCGGGGTGGCTCAACACCAGCGGGCTGTCCCAGCACAGGTCCACCCAGCGCCCGTCGGCGCGGTGGATCAGCTGGAGCCGCCCGTCCACGGCGGCGACCGCCAGGTCGGCCGGGCGCAGGTCGCCGGGACGGTGGGGAAGGTTGAGGTTGAGCCGCGGCCGGTCACCGACGCTCCGCCGGGACAACGGCGCGAGCCGGTCCGGCGGGATCCAGCCGAGCTCCGCGGTGAGCCGCCCGGGGTCCGCCGCCTCCGGGCGGAAGTCCGGTATGCCCAGGTGCTCGCCGAGCCTGGCGCCCGGTCCGCCCCAGAAACCCGGCCTGACCACTTTGAGCCAGGTGTCCGCACCGGAACGCGGCTCGGCCAGCAGTGCGCCGCAGGCCATGCCGAACCGCGGCCCTGCCGGGCCATGGCCGGTGGAGGTCCGGGAGCCGGGAAATCCCGCTCGCCACTCGTCCAGAGTGAGCGCATCGTTCCACCACTCCAGCGCGCTGTTGTCGCGCCGGTGACGCGGGACGAACAGGCGTCGCGCGGGCTCCGGGAAGCCGGTGTCCTCGGGAGCCCTGGACGGTCGGCGCCAGCTGCCCAGCGGATGGTCGGCCGGGGCCGCCAGCAGCCAGGCCAGCGGCACCGCGCCGCCGGTGAAGGCCCCGGCCACGTACTCCCTGACCTGGGCGAGCCGCTCGGGCAGCCAGGGCGCCCGCATCACCTGGGCGGCACCGTCCACCAGCGCCTCCACCCGGGAGCGGGCCAGTCCGGCGCGGACCTCGCTGAACGCGTCCACCCACTGGTCGGAGCGGAAGGGGCGCTCCTCCGCGAGCGCCGCCTTGAGCGGGTCCGCGGGCGGGGCGGACCCGGCGGCGGCGTCCACCAGGAGCGCCGGGGCCTGTTCCGGGAGCAGGAGCTGCCGGCGCTCGCACAGGTCGAACCGCGCCGCCTCCTCCTCCCCCAGATGGGCGGCCCACTCCCGGGCGGACCTCGGCGCACTGGAGCGCGCGTCGGCGAGCCGCTCGGCGAGCCGCCGGACGGACGGCTCGTCGGACAGCGAGGTCGTCCCGCCCTTGTCCGGGCGCACGTACGACCAGCGGCCCCCGGCGGCGGCCAGCGTGGGGTTGACGAACCACTTCCCGGTCGGCCGGGGCAGGTCGAGGCGCCGGAGCCGGACCTCGGTCTCCAGGTCGAGGCGGGTCGCCGGGTCGCCGTCGACGAGGTCGGCGAGCAGGCTGACGCTGAAGGTCCCGAACGGGGTGGGCCGGAAGCGGGCCCGGCTGGCGTAGACCGCCATCCGCGTCGGCCCGTCCTGCCAGTCGTGGCCGTCGGCTTCGGGACGCTGGTAGGTGTCGGCGTAGCCGACGGCCAGTTCGAGGAGCCGCCGGGACAGCTGCCCGGTCGCCCCCGGTGAGCCGTCGCCCGGTACGGCGGCCAGTACCGGCACCCTGAGCAGGCACCAGCCCGGCAAGGTCAGGGACGGTACGGGCGGCGTCATCCCATCGGCTCCGATCATGTCGTCGTGCGCGGCCGCATCGCACCGTGCGGCCGCATGGTGAGGACGTCCTGGCGCGCCTCCGCCAGTTCCCGCCGCAGGCCCGGATCCGCCGAGTCGCACGCGTCTGCCAGGGAGAGGACCGCGTCGACGCAGACGTGGTAGGCGGCGGACAGGACCGCGTTGTACTCGGCGCGCAGTGCCGGCGCGAACGGCCCCAGCCGGCCGGCGCGGGAGAGGGCGTCGAAACCCTGCAGCAGCCCGGTCAGGCCGCGTCTGGCGAGCACGACGCGGGTGGCGGCCGCGGCGCGGGCGGCCTGCCAGGGCGAGCCGGACGGCGGTCCCGGGGCGAGCAGTTCCAGCAGCCGCTCGGCGAGCCCCATCGGCGCCCCGGGCATGTTCGCCAGGAACAACTGGCCGTCGGCGTAGATCCCCCTCGGCCGGTCCGGCCGGAGCGCGGACATCTCCACCACGTCCGCCGGTTCCACCTCGATGTCGCGGGCGCTCAGGGTGTGACTCGCCGTGGCGAGCAGTCCCGGGCCCTGCCACGGGTGCTCCAGGTGCAGGCGGGCGCGGTCGATGAGAACCTTGACGCCGCGCCCCCCGGCCGACTCGCAGCCCATGGCCATGTAGGCGGCCCGGTCCGCGCCGGAGCCGAACCGCCAGCATCCGTCGACCACCAGCGCGCCGTCCGGGCCCTCGCGCAGCCGGCCGCCCGGAGCCACCACGCCGTACACCTCGTTGTCACCGGAGTACACCCGGGAGAGCAGTTCCTCGGACGCGTAGGCCGACAGGTAGTGCGCGGTGCCGTTGGCGATCATGCAGAGCCAGCCGCGGGCCGCGTCCCGCCGCGCGACCCGCCGGACGAGGTCCAGTCCTGCCACCAGGCTCGGGACCTCGTCCGGCCCGTCGCGCAGCCACACCAGCTCAGTGGTGGGACGTCGCAGCGAATGTGAAGGGTCCACGGATGGTCTAGTAGGGCCCCCGGGGGACGCAGATATCGCTGAGCTGGTAGTCCGAACCACCGCCGGACCCGGAGCAGGAGTAGGTGTTGGCCACCCCTCCGACGATCTCCTCCACGTCGACCCCCGCCAAGTCCAGATCGTCGAGGTCGACGAAGTTCTCGGCGTGGTCCACCACCGGGGCGGCCGTCCTGCTTTTCTCGGTCATGTTCGCCTTCCGATTCGCGGGCTCAGCACCGTCCGCGGGTTCGCTTCAGTACCGGACCCGCCTGCGGTGCCATTACGAAGAATTATGATCGCCGGCGGTCTGCGTCCGTAATGCGCCTGCTATGCGCCCCGCGGGCGCGGCGATCGGCGGCGGCAGCCGTGCCGCCTCGAAGAAGGGAGTTCTCTTACATCAGTTTCCGCCGTCTGATCTCTTCTTCGATGAGATCGATATCACCACGGTGGTCTTCGGCTACACGCACGGCCCAGGACGGCGACGAGTGCGCGCGCAGGAGCAGGGCCGCGGCCGTCGGCTTGGTCACCGCGCCGCTCCAATAGCCGTTACGGGTCACCCCGATGGCAAGGCAGTGCTCGGGCTCCTGATCCGCGTCCTCAAGGGGCCGGTTCGCGTCGAGCACCGCCACGGCACCGTTGTCATGGCGGCGGATCAGCCCGGATTCAACGATGAAACCGACCCGTTCGGTCGCCCCCAGGATGTGGAGTACGGCCGCGCAGAATTCGTGCTGTGCGGCGAGACGTGTGGCCATTGAGCGCGAGTCGTCCATCATGAACCGGTAGAACGCCTCCGCGACGGTGACGCCCTCGGAATTGCCGACCGCGTTCACCTGGGCGACATGACCTGATGCCAGGAATCGGTCGATGACCGCCTCCTGTTCCTCGGGCGTTTCGGCAAGGGTGCCGAGTGTGCGCTGGAACGCCTTCGTGATCGCGATGCCCCCGATCGCGCCGGTGCCGACGTTGTGCCGCACCCGCCGGGCCAGCCGCTCGAATTCTCCCCAGTCCATGCTGCTCAGGGCCTGCCGCACGGCGGCGCTCACGGCCGTGTCACCCGCACCGGACCGGTACCGCCGCCGGAAGCCCGAATCCAGCAGCAGACGCTCGAAGACCTGGTCTAGTTCTGTGAGGTGACCCATGCCCGCACCATCTCCCTGAGACGTTCGTAGTTCGGGACCGCCTTGGGCACGAGGCTTCCGTCGCTCGTGAAGCGCGGGTCCTCATAGGTCACCGCATGAAGGTTGGGGCAGCGCCGCAGCAGGATCCTGCACAGTTCCAGCTGCTCCTCCAGCAGGATCCCGTGATGAAGGTCGATGAAGCGCCCGCGATGGACGGCCGCGCCGGACAGGTGCAGTTCGCGGCACCGTTCGAGGGGGAGCCGGTCCAGATCGCCGTAGAGGTCCTCGCCGCGGAAACCGCGCAGCCACCGCCAGGAGAGAAGGTGCCCGACGTCCAGCGTCACGTAGATATCCGCGCGTTCGGCCAGCTCCGCGAAGTAGTCGTAGGCGTCGAGCGAGCCGATGACCAGGCAGTAGCCGTCGGTGAACCCGGGGAACTCGACGTGCAGCGGCCGGGACAGCGCTCCGCGCACTTCGCGGGCGTTCCGCACCACCTGGTCAAGGGCGTCGGCCGTGAGATACGGAGGCAGCGGGTAGGGCATGGGAAGCCCGGCGAGCGACCAGATCCCGATGTCCTCGACAATCCATTGGAGGTCGAATTCCTCGCAGAGCTCGTTCGTGAAATCGAAGATGGCCGAGCGGTCATACGATCTCGCGGAGCCCATGTTCAGGACGGTGTGGTGCAGCGCCATCGGCATGGCGGCCGGCAGGAGTTCACGAAGCCGCTCGTAGCCGTCCGCATAGGCCCGGGCCTCCAGCCGTTCGAGTCCGCGCGGCTGGAACGAGAAGAAGAGATAGGCGTAGTCGCTCACATTGCGTTCGATGAACTTCGCGACCCTGGTGCTGGGTGCGGCGGTCGCATAGTCGAAGCCCACCGGCGCGCCCCATTGCAGATCCATGCCCACGCCCAGGCCACGACGCCTGGTGGCTGTGGTCTCCGCCATTTCATAGCTCCTCGCCGGTACCGGTACGCATCACGACGCCACGGCGGCGGGCCGTCACGCCGCCTCGCACAACCGCCGACGGCGGAGAGCCTAACCGCCGGCGGTCTTCGTCTGCTATGCGTCCGCTATTGCCCTGCCCCGAGCAGGGAAAGGCGCCAAAGATGGCTGCGGCGTATACCCAAAATATTCCGCTTTTGTGCCGGCGCTCCTTATACTCCTGGAATGATCGGGGCCAGTTCCTCACCTTCCCTGCGGCGAAGTGGGAAGGCAGATGCGGGAGAGCCGCCATGACTCTGTTCTTCACATTGCTCGGCCCGGTCGGGGTCACCGCGCACGGCGACCCGGTCAGAGTGGACCGGCCTCGCCGGCGGGCGATCCTGGCGTACCTGCTGCTGCATGCCGACCGGGTCGTCTCGGTCGGCCGGCTGATCGAGGCCACGTGGGGGGCCACTCCCCCGTCGACGGCGAAGGCCCAGATCCAGTCGGAGATCTGGGCGCTGCGCCGTACCCTCCAGCCGGCCGGCACCGCCGGGCCGATCGCCACACGGCCCGGCGGGTACGTGCTGGAGGTGGCGCCCGGCCACCTGGACCTGGCCGCCTACACGGAACAGGCCGCCCAGGCCCGCGCCGAGAGCGACAGATCGCATCCGCAGTTCGCTCGCAAGCTGATGCGCGAGGCGCTGTCCCTCTGGAAGGGTCCTGCCCTGTCCGGTATCGCCGCCGACTTCGCCGAGTCCGGCCGCAGCCGCCTGGAGGAGCGGCGGCTGACGGACGTGGAGTGGCTGGCCGACCTCGAACTGGGTCTCGGCGGCCACCACGCGCTCGTCCCCGAACTGGCCCAGCACGTCGCCGACCATCCGCTGCGGGAGCGACTGCGGGCCCAGCTCATGGTGGCCCTGTACCGCAGCGGACGCCAGGCGGAGGCGCTGGCGGCCGCTCAGCGGGGCCGGGCGATCCTGCGCGACGAGTACGGCCTCGACCCCGGTCTGCCCCTCCGCAGGCTGGAGCAGGCGATCCTCCGCCAGGATCCCGTTCTCGACCTGAGCTGAGCCGTGGCCGCCCGCGGCCGCGCGGCCCCGGGCCGGCGGCGGGGTCAGCGGTTCACGGCGGGTGGCGACACGGTCATTCCTGCTCCAGCAGCGCACGGATCCGGCTCGGGTCCACCCCGTAGTCGTCGCGCAGGATCCGGTTGACCACCGCGTACACGCCCAGCAGCGTCTCGGGCCGCGGCTCGCGTTTGAGGTTCCACAGGTGCCCGTAGCCGGGGGGCCCGGTCAGCCAGGTCTTGGTCCGGAACGTCCAGACCGCGCCGAAGAGGTTCACGACCGGCTGCCCTGCGGTGACGGTGAGATGGGTGGCCAGCACCTGCTCGGCGACGGTCATGTGCAGGTGGACGTCGCGTCCCCGGGTGGCGGGGTTGCCGGCCAGGAAGGCCAGCCCGGCCCGGCTGATACGGCGGGCCAGTTCGGGGGTGGCCGCCCGGAACAGCGACGTGTTGCCGACCACCGGGAGCGAATCGGGCAGGTCCACACCGGCCGGGTTGGCGAGTTCGCGCAGCCCGGAGTAGAAGTCGACGTCGCCCCGCTCCAGGTGGGCGAAGAGGGAACCCTCCCCCGGCGGGCGGAACCCGGCCAGCAGGTAGGCGTCCGTGTCGACGAGGACCGCCTCGGGGCGGCGTTCCATGGCCAGCAGCTTCGGGAGCGCGAAGCAGGCGAGCCGGTCGTAGTGCGCGTCGAGGCCGCCGTCGTCCAGGATCTCGACGCGGTCGTAGTGGCCGAGCCAGCCGAGCCGGTCGAGCCGGTCGGCGGTCGGCCGGTCCGCCAGCAGCTCGATCGGCCCGGCGTACCGGCGCCACGACAGGATGCTCAGCAGCCAGGTGGCGCGGGAGAGCTGCCGGTACGGGCGGGGATGCCGGCTGGGAACCGTCCAGTAGGAGTGGAGGCCGCGCACCGGGTCAGCCATCGGCGACCACGCGCGAGACGCCGTCGTCGCCCCGGACGATCGTCACGTGCCGGCTGCCGAGGTGCCGGCCGACCGGCCGGTGGCTGATCACCAGGAGGGTCTCCACGCGGTCCCGGACGGCGGCCAGCAGCCGCAGTTCCATGTCGCGGTCGAGCGAGCCGGTCGACTCGTCCAGGATCAGCGTCCTCGGCCGGCGGAGCAGGGCCCGGGCGAGGGCGAAGCGCTGCACCTCGCCCGCGCTGAAGGTGGAGCCGTTGATCCGCAGGGACGTGCCGAGGCCGAGCCGGAGCGGCCTCAGCACGTCCTCCAGCTCCACCAGGGCGAGGACCTCGTGGAGCTCTCCGTCGTCCACGTCCGCCGCGCCTCCGCAGAGGCTCTCCCGGATCGTGGTGTGCAGGAACTCCGAGCGCGGCGGCACGTAGCAGACCATCGGGCGGAGGCGGCCGGGGTCCCAGTCGCCGGTGGGGACGCCGTAGACGGCGGCCCGTCCCTCCGGCACCGGGTCCAGGCCGCTGATGAGGCGGGCCATGGTGGACTTGCCGGCCCCGCTCACCCCGCCGACGGTGACCGTCTCGCCCCTCTCCACGCGCAGGTCGAGGCGGAGGTCGAAGTGGTCTTTCGGACGGTGCACGCGCACGCCGTCCAGCACCGCCGCGGGCGCGCCGGGGACGGGATCGGCGCGGGTGCCCGCCGGCATCGCCGGCAGCGTCAGCAGGGTCGCCACGTAGCGCAGCCGGCGCTCCAGCACGGCCACGGCCGGGAGGCTCTGCGCGATGGAGGTGACGGAGAACAGCACGGTGCCGCCGAGCGTGATGAACCCGAAGAGCTCACCGGTGCTGACCAGCCGGGCCGAGATCAGTACCGCCCCGATGACGAGGATCGCGTACAGGCCGGAGAAGCGGAGGGCGAGGCTCGGCCCGTGGACCCAGGCGAGGCGGTACTCCAGGGCCCGCACCGCGTCGTGGAGCCGGCCGAGGCGGCGGTCGTGCTCCTCGCTCAGGTGCGCGACGGCGCCGAGCCCGCGGAAGGTCGTCAGCCCCCGGGTCATGGTGATCAGGACGTCCTGGACCTCGCCCTCCAGGCGGAGCTGCTCGTCGTAGCGGCGGCTGATCGGCCGGCGGGCCAGCAGGGTCAGGCCGACGTGGAGGGCGGAGATGGCGGCCACCACCCCGGAGAGCGGCAGTGACAGCGCCGCCATGAACGCCAGCAGGATCACCACGGCGATCGAGTCGGTGACCATCGACAGGGCCAGCATGGTGCCGGCCTCCCGTACCTCCCGGGCGCTCATCACCCGGTTCAGGACCGCGCCGGAGGACATCTCGGTCGTCGCCGACGTGCGGGTCACCCGGTCCACCAGATGGGCGAGCATGTTCCGGTCGAAGGTGAGGCCGAGAGCGGTGAGCCGGCGGTGCCGGAACCAGAAGAGCGCGCCGACCGTCACGGCGAACACGGCGAGGGCAGTGGCCAGGGTGCCCGCGGCCACCGCGCCGCCGGCGGTGATCTGGTTCAGGAAGGGGAGCAGGACCAGGTTGAGCAGCGTCAGCCCGGTGTAGAGCAGGAGGCTCACCCCGAGCACCGGCAGCACCTGGCTCAGGCGGACGTCGCCGGCCCGGATCAGCGGCGACAGCCACGCGGCCCGCGCCAGCCTGCGGGCACGCCGGGCGGGCGGGCCGTCCGCCCCCGGAGCGGCGCCTCCACCGGCGGCGCCGTGGCCGGTGTCCGGCAGCAGCACCCAGCCGCTGGCCCGTTCGCGATACTCCGTGCCGCCGAGCGAGGTGGGCCCGAACATGGGGTCGAAGATCCGCACCCGCCGTCCACGCCGCCCTTCGACGGTGACGAAGTGGTCGGCGCGGAGGTGCACGATGGCTCCGGCCGTCAGCGCGTCGAAGGGGCAGTCCCGCCTGGCCCGGAAGCGGACTCCGCACACCTCGGCCGAGGTGTCCCGCAGGTCGCGCATGGAGAGTGCGCCGCGGGCGGCCAGCGCGTCCCGCAACTCCGGCTCGGAGAAGTCGCGGCCCAGCCGGTGCAGGCTGGCGATCAGGGCCTGCACGCCGCAGTCGTTGTCCTGGATCTGCAGGCCGGGCATCATGCGGTCGCTCCCGTCGTCGTCCGTCCGGCCACGGCGGAGGTCCCGTCGCCGAGGCTCACCCCGATCCCCCACCAGGGCGGGGTGGTGGTCGTGGTCTCGGCCAGCGCCAGCGCAACCCCGACCGGCCCTTCGAGTACGGACGACGCGAAGGACGTCCCGAAGACGGCGTCCACCGCCTCGTCCCCGGCGCGGTCGAGCCAGCCGGCGAGCCGCGCGGCGAGCCACGCGGTGATGCGGCCCGTCCTGTCCGGGCCCATCAGGTCGCGCCAGCACGGCGACAGTCTCCCGGCGAGGCCGGCCCCGGCCAGGCCGTGGCAGACGATCGCGTCGGCGGTCTCGCCGGCCAGGTGGCCGTCCAGCCGGGCCAGCGACGCCCGCGTGATGGGGGCACGGGAGATCCGCGCGAGGACGTCCGGGTCCGCGGCGGGGCCCAGCGCGGCCAGCATCCCCGGAATGCCGTAGCAGAGAGTGACTCCGCCGATGCCCAGCTCACCGGTGTCGAGGGCGGCCGCATCGAGCCGTTCGACGTCGCGCACGAGGGCATCGATCGCCTCGGCCTGCGCCGGGTCCTCTCCACACCGGCACCCGGTCATGCGCAGCAGCAGGATTCCGCCGGCGCGGCCGTGGTAGAGGCCGTTCGACGTCCGCCGCAGGATGGCCCCGGCCGTCGCCCTCAGCGAGGGGGTGATCTCGTCGCGGACCGGCTCACCGGCCAGGTCCCACAGCGCCATTCCGGCGCCGCCCGCCCCGTTGAGCAGGTCCACCTTCGCGGCCCCGGTGAACAGGCGGTACTGCGCGGCCAGTGTCGCGGCCGTCTCGTGCCGGCCGGGCACCCGCACCCCGGCGCGGCCGTCGCCGGCATCGGCCGGGCACTCGCGCGCAAGCCGGTACAGCAGCCAGGAGATCCGGTAGTCCGTGATCCGCTCGCCGCCGAGCGCGAGCCGGGTCAGTGACGCCGCCGGCCTCGGGTGCCCGAGGCGCGCGGCGAGCAGGGCGAGGACCGCCAGCGTCCCCGCCGGGGCGCGCCTCCTCTCGCGGAGCCGGGTCATCAGCCGGGTGAGCAGCCGCTCGGCCGCGTCGGTCTCAGGCATGGGCGCCGGCCTCCCGTCGGTGGCCATGTCCGCCTCTCACAGTGTCGTGCTCGTGGTTCCGGTGGCCCTGCGCCCTCGTGTCGTGATCGTTCATGGATCAGTGTGATCGCGACCGGCCTGCGTCTGCTCCGCGTCCGCTATGCGCGGGCCCGGCCGGTCGCCCGGCCCGAACCTCCACGCGGCGCTGGAACGCGGCTCCGCACGCCGCCGCAATGGGCCGCCGCGACCAGGCCTCCCGGTTTATAGTGCGTCCCAGCCAAGGGAGCGCGGTGAAGTTCGGGATACTGGGGCCGCTGACGGTGTGGCGAGAGGGTGCGCGACTCGATCTCGGCACGCCCAAGGCGCGCGCGCTGCTGGCGGTTCTGCTGTGCCGGGCGGGAACCCCTGTTCCGGTGGATCGGCTGGCCGTGGCGCTGTGGGGGAGCACCCCCCCGAAGAGCGCCACGAAGAATGTCCAGACCTACGTCCACCGGCTCCGGCTGCGCCTGGGCGACCCGGCCCGCGTCGTGCGGGAGGGCTCCGGCTATCTGGTGCCGGTGGTCCGGGACGAGCTGGATGCGGCGAGGTTCGAGAGCCTGGCCGGCTCGGGGCGCGCGGCGGAGGCCGCCGGTGAGCCGGAGAAGGCGGCCCGCCATCTGCACGAGGCGCTGAGTCTGTGGCGCGGGCCCGCGTTCGCCGGCATGACCGATGTCCCGCTGCTGGCCGCGGAGGCCGCGCGGCTGGACGAGGTCCGCCTGTCGGCCCTGCAGTCGCGGATCGATGTGGACCTGGCGCTCGGGCGCCACGCCGGGCTGCTGGGCGAGCTGACCGCGCTCACCCGCGAGTACCCGCTGCGGGAGCGGCTGCACGCGCAGCTGATGCTGGCGCTGCACCGCTGCGGCCGGCGCGCGGACGCGCTCGCCGAATACGCGCGTGCCCGCAGGATCCTGATCGAGGAGACCGGTCTGGACCCTGCCGAAGAGCTCCACGACATGCATCAGAGAATCCTCACTCAGGACCCCTCGCTCGAAGTCGTTCCGCACGCCACGGCGACGATCACGGGCTCCCCGATACGGCCGGGCCCGGGCAGGCCCGCCCCGGACGGGACGGCCCCGGACAGGACGGCGGAGGCCCCAGGCGCCTACCGCGCCCCCCGGACGAACCCCACCCCGGCCGAACTGCCGCCGGACATCGCGGATTTCACGGGCCGGGACGGCGAGGTCGCCTACCTCACCGAGGTCCTCACCGAGCCGCGGCCGGGCACCGTCGCCATGGCCAGCATCGCCGGTCTGGGCGGCCTCGGTAAGACCACCCTCGCCGTGCACGTCGCGCACCGGATCGCGGATCGCTTTCCCGACGGCCAGCTCTATGTGGACCTGCGCGGCGCCTCCGCCGACCCGGCCCGTCCCGAGGACGTGCTCAGCCGGTTCCTGTTCGCGCTGGGCGTCAGCGCCACCGGCATACCCGAGTCCCTCGAAGAACGCGTGGCGTTCTACCGGAGCTGCCTGGCCGGACGCAGAATGCTCATCCTGCTCGACAATGTCGCCGGGGAGGAGCAGGTACGGCCGCTCCTGCCCGGGTCCCCCGGCACGGCCGTGCTCCTGACCGGACGGGTCCGGCTGGTCGGCCTGGAGGGCGCGGGCCTGCTGGAACTGGACGTCCTCCCGTCGGCCCAGGCCGTGGACCTGCTGGGCAGGATCGTCGGCGACGAACGCGTCCGGGCCGATCCGGACGCGGCTCTGGAGATCATCCGGCTGTGCGGCCGGGTCCCGCTGGCGGTGCGCATCTCGGCGGCCAGGCTGCTGGGCAGAAGGCAGTGGAGCCTGGCCCGCCTGACCGACGTCCTCGGGGAGGAACGGCACCGGCTGGACGAGCTGGTGGCGGGCGACCTCGACATCCGCGCGGGATTCGAGATGAGCTACCGGACGCTTCCCGCCGGCGCGCAGCGGGCCTTCCGGCTGGCCGGGCTCCTCGACGCGCCCGATTTCGCGTCCTGGGCGGTGGCGGCCCTCCTGGACGCCCCGGTGCGGCAGGCGGAACGCGAGCTCGAGACCCTGGTCGACGCCCATCTGCTGACCCTCACCGGGACGGACGAGACGGGCGGGCTCAGGTACCGGTTCCACGACCTGATCCGGTTGTACGCGCGGGAACGGGCCCTGCTCGAGGACTCCGGCCCCGAGCGCGACGCCGCGCTCCGGCGGGCCCTCGGTGCGTGGCTGGCACTGGCGGAGGCCGCGGCGGAGCGCGTCCCGGGCCCCTGCTACGCGACCAGGCACGGCCGTGCGCTGCGCTGGCGGCTGCCCGCGGCGGTCTCCGGCCCGTTGCTGGCCGACCCGATGGCCTGGTTCGGCGCGGAGCACGCCGCCCTGATGGCGGGGGTCGCCCAGGCCTGCGAGGCGCGCCTGACCGAACTCGCGTGGGATCTCGCGGGGTCCACCGAGACCTACCTCAACGTGCGCGGCCTGTACGACGGCTGGCAGCGCATGCACGAACAGGCGCTCGCGCTCTGCCGTGAGACCGGCGACAAGCGCGGCGAGGCCGTGCTGACGCGCGGCCTCATGGAGGTCACCACCTGGAGTTCGCCCGCGGGTCCCGGGCCGGCGATGGCACGGATGCGGACCGACGCCTCGCAGCTCCTCGACCTGTTCACCACGCTGAACGATCCGGTCGGGATGGCCGACGCGCTGGCGGCCCTGGCCTGGAGCATGACGGCCGACGGGAACGGCGCGCGAGCGCTCGCCGTGGCGGAGCGCGCCCTGCGGACGGCCGCCGACGCGGACTACCTCGGCGGCCAGGCGCGGGCCTATCACGTGATGGCGATCGTCCACGGCGAGGACGACCCCCAATCGGCGCACACGGTCCTTGAGGAGGCGGCGAAGGTCGCCGAGGCGCTCGGCAACGCCCACTACACCACGACGGTCACCCAGTTCCTCGGCGCGGCGAAGGCGTTCTGCGGTGACACCGCGGGCGGCCGGGAACTGCTGGAGAGCTCCCTCGAAATGGCACGGCGGTTGAACTACCGGTATCTGGAGACCTTCTCGCTGCTCTACCTCTCGAAGCTGTTCGCCGAGGTCGGGGACGAGCGGGCCAGGGCGACCGCCGAGCTGACGCTGGCCCACAGCGAGCACGGCAACTTCGGCCACTACCTCGCCGACGCGCTGAGCGTCCTCGGGCAGCTGGACCTGGCCGAAGGCGACCTGCCCGCCGCCATCGCCACCCTCGAGCGCTCGGTCCGGGTCTGGCGGACCCGCGGCTCGATCCCCTACCTCGCGCGGACGCTCCGCGCCCTCGGCGACGCCCACAGCACCGCCGGCGACCACCCCGCGGCCAGGGCCGCCTGGGAGGAGGCCCGCGAACTGTTCCGCGGGATCTCGCACGAGAACGGCGTGCGGACGCTGAACGACCGGCTCGCGTGCGACGGGACCGGCCATAGACGGCCTTCGACGCCCTCGACGGCCCCTTGAACATCGCCGCCAACAGGCGACGAACTCACCGAGGTACTCAACACCGCGCTCCGCCGGCGGCCCGCCCGCGAAGGGGAGGAGATCCTCGCTCCCGCCGGCGTGCCCGCCGCCCGCGTCGCCGCCGTCCCCAGGCGGTGGAACTCGACCGTCTCCGGCACCGCGGCCTGTTCACCGACCTGCCCGGCCCGCGCCAGGCCGGACTGCTCGAAGCAGCCCTGGTCGCCGCGGTCGACCACGGCCCGCAGACGCCCTCGATCGCCGTCGCCCGGATGGCGGCCACCTGCGGTATCGGACTCAACGGCGCGTGCTGAGCCGAAGCATCGGCATCCTCGCCCACGCATCGGAGGAGACCCAGCAGGGCCGCCGCGACAAGGGCCCCATCCCGCGCTCCGTCCTCCCCAGCCACCTCCCCTGACACGGGCCGCACACGGCCGCCGAGGGGTTCACGGCTCGAACGGCGGCCGGGTGAACGCTGCGGCTATCGGGCCGAGAGGAACATCCTGACGTGGTCGAGCCCCATGTCGAGCGCGATCTCCATGGGTGTGACGTCATGGGCGGTCTGGGCCAGCAGGTAGCCCCCTTGCAGCGCCGCCATCAGCCCGATCGCGAGCTTGCGGGGGTCGGCGCCGGCAGCGAGCGTCCCGGCGTCCCGCATGCGGCGCAGGCCGGCCTCGATGAGCTCCTCCCACTCACCGAAGGCCGCCGCCAGGGCCTTGCGGGCGACCTCGTCCTGGTCCGAGACCTCTCCGGCGAGGGAACCGAGGACGCAGCCGTACGCGCCCTTCTGCAGCGCGTTGCGCTGGACGAGCGCGTCCCGCCACCGCACCAGGCCATTGAACGATCTGAGGCGCTGAAGCGCGGCACGCTCACGCTCCATGATCTCTTCCGCGCGAAGCAGGACCACGGCGCGGACCAGCTGCTCCTTGTCGGCGAAGTGGTGGTAGAGCTGAGACTTGCTCGTGCCGCTCGCGGCCCGGACCTCGTCCAGAGTGGTCGCGCTGACCCCTTTCATGTACATGAGCTCGGCCGCGGCGGCGACGATGCGCCGCCTCGTCGCCGCGCCGCGGGGTGTCAGCCTCGGCCTCTGTTCGGCACTCTCCGCCCCGGTCACGAAGGCAAGGCTACCGGCCTGGGGGCCGCCCGGACGGCCGGCGCCGATCCGCGAGGAGGGCGGGACCGCCCGCTGTCAGCGAGTCTTCATGGGCGGACGCGGACGATGGTCTTCCCCTTGATCCGCTTGGTCGAGTTGAAGGCGTCGACGGCATCGTCGAGGGGGACCACGGCGCCGATGTTCGTCCGCAGCCGCCCGTCACGCACCCGCTGAACGACTTCCCGCAGCTGCGCCCGATCGGCCTCGACCACGAAATCGACGGCCAGACCCTCGGCCGGCCGCGCCTCCGGCGGGCCCGCGATGCTCACCAGCATTCCTCCGGCCCGCACCAGACCCGCGGACCGCCTGCCGACATCTCCCCCGATGACGTCGAAGACCAGATCCACTCCCCCGGCGTCCTCCAGGGCATCGGCGCCGAGGTCGAGGAACTCCTGCGCGCCGAACCCGAGCACCGCCTGCCGGTCGGCGGCCCGGCCCGAACCGATGACATGGGCGCCCGCCTCCCGGGCGAGCTGGGTCACCATCGATCCGACCCCACCGGCCGCACCGTGCACCAGGACGCTCTGCCCCGCCTGGAATCGGCCGTGCACGAACAGCCCCTGCCACGCGGTCAGCCCCGAGATCGGCAGGCTCGCCCCCACCGTGAAGTCCACATCGCCCGGCAGCGGCGCCAGGTTGCGCGCCTCGACCGCGACCGACTCCGCCAAGGTGCCGTCGCGGGTCCAGTCCGCCAGCCCGAACACCCGCTGGCCCACCGACAGCCCCCGGGTGCCATAGCCCAGCGCGCTGACCACCCCGGCCAGCTCGTGCCCGGGGATCGACGGCGTCCGGTCGCGGCCCCGGCGATCAGTCCAGGTGCCGGGCCACGAGAGCTCGTTCCGGGTGAACCCCGACGCGTGGACCTCGACCACCACGTCGTTGCCGGCCGCCACCGGCTCAGGCCGCTCCGCCAGCCTCATCCCAGCGGTTCCCGCGGCCTCGTCCGTCACCACGATCGCCTTCACCGGGCACCTCCCCCTATGCAGTCATCGCCTGCGCGACATCTCGGTTCACCGGCCTTGGTTTCCTCCCGGAGGCGCACACCGGACGAACCGAACCTAGTTGCGCGAGAACTGGTCGGTCAAGTCCACTTTGCCGGAAACGGACGCGAGCCTGATCTGAACGAAACTGAGCCTTGGGCATCGGAATGCCACCGGCTTACCTTCGCGTGCACTGAGCTTGTACAGGACTCTAGAGTCCACTAACCTGCCGGGTAGCTTCGCTTGGAGACCAGCGACGCCGCAAGGAGCACCGAGATGACCGATGTGACCGTCACCAACCGGCGGGCCGACAGCTCGGCCAACGAGGACCTGGCCGAACTCGCCCGCCACGGAGCCGACGCCTTCGGCTACAAGGCCCGCTTGCGCATCGACCGCCGGCTCGCCCAACTCCTGCGCTTGCGGGTGTCCCAGATCAACAACTGCACCTACTGCCTCAACCTCCACTACGAGGCGGCGCGCGACGCCGGCATCCCCCGACCCGTGATCGACACTCTGACCGCCTGGTGGGAGACCGGCTTCCACGACGGGGCGGCCCGCGCCGCCCTCGCCTACACCGAAGCGATCACTCGCGTCGCGGACGCGACCGTCGCCGACGGCTTCGGCGCCCGGCACGACGCGCTCGCCGAGCACTTCTCACCGGAGGAGATCCTCGAGATCATCGGGATCGTCATCAACATGAACGTCTGGACCCGGCTCAAGATGGCCGAGGGCGCAGTGCCCGTCCTCGCCTAGCAGGCGACACCGGCCGAGGCCCGCCCAGCTGACTGGCCGCGAGACCCGTCCGGCGACGTGGACCTGAACGTCCAAGGTAAGGCGCCACATGCTGAGCTACGCCCTACCAATCTCGGTTCAGGCTTGAGATGTTGGACTGTAGAGTCCAGTTATTCGGGAATACAGCGAGGCCGCGGAGCGTCTGTACATGTGCGTCCAGGTGCGCTTCACCTGGTTCCCCAGCTTCACACCGCAAGGTCGGGAAGGGAGAGCCGTGCCCCGGCAGACCCAGTACAACAAGAACCCGGAAGCCGTCTCGCAGCTCGGTCCGGAGCAGTACCGCGTGACCCAGCAGGACGGGACCGAGCGCCCGTTCGCCAACGCCTACTGGGACAACCACGAGCCCGGCATCTACGTCGACGTCGTGTCCGGCGAGCCGCTGTTCGCATCCACCGACAAGTACGACAGCAACACCGGCTGGCCGAGCTTCACGAAGCCGATCGCCGGAGAGAACGTCGTCGAGCACGAGGACTCCAGCCACGGCATGATCCGGACGGAGGCCCGCTCACTGCACGCGGACAGCCACCTCGGCCACGTCTTCCCCGACGGCCCCGCCGACAAGGGCGGGCTGCGCTACTGCATCAACTCCGCGTCGTTGCGGTTCATCCACCTCGACGACCTGGACGAGGCAGGGTACGGCGAGTACCGGACCCTGTTCACAGGCGACACCCACGACGAGTAAGGAGACGACGTGACCACCGAGAAGGCGATCCTCGCCGGCGGCTGCTTCTGGGGCATGGAGGAGCTGTTCCGCCACCAGCCCGGCGTCGTGTCCACGCGGGTCGGGTACAGCGGCGGAGACGTCCCGAACGCCACCTACCGCGACCACGGCACCCACGCGGAGTCCATCGAGGTCGTCTACGACCCCGGCGAGACCGACTTCCGCGCGCTGCTGGAGTTCTTCTTCCAGATCCACGACCCGTCGACGAAGAACCGCCAGGGCAACGACATCGGGACCGGCTACCGCTCGGCGATCTTCTACATCGGCGACGAGCAGAAGCGCGTCGCCGAGGACACGATCGCCGACGTCGACGCCTCGGGCCTGTGGCCCGGCAAGGCCGTCACCGAAGTCACCCCGGCGGGCGACTTCTGGGAGGCCGAGCCCGAGCACCAGAACTACCTCCAGACCTACCCCAACGGCTACACCTGCCACTTCCCCCGCCCCGGATGGAAGCTTCCGAAGCGGGCGAGTGCCTGACACCGCCGACCCGCGGACCCGGCGTCCGCGGGTCGCTCCAGGCCGGGGCGGCCGGCCTGGGCGAGGAATCGGCGAGTGGGTAGGAATTCCTTGTCGCACCGGTGCCGGGGCGGGACACGGAACTCGATCGGCCGCATCAGATGCGGGCGCACGGCACCATGATCAGAGGAGTCGCCATGGACGAGGACACCGAGGAACTGCTGCCGGCGGACGAGAGTCTCGATGACGAGGAGCTCGGCGAAGACGTCGAAGGTCCGGGCTACTCGCCTCTGGAGCATCCGATCGGAAGCCGGGCCTGGGGGGTCACCGCCTACGAAGCCGGCACAACGGAACCCCTCGGCCAGAGACTTGCCCGCGAGGTTCCCGACCTCACGGACGACGAGGCCGGCGATGGGATCGGCGACGCATCCGACACTGACGGCGAGCCGGTCGACGACCAGGTCGGCGACCTGAGGGCGGGTCGGCTCGCCTGGGCGACCCAAGACGCCGGTGACCTGTCGTCGGACTTCCGAGCCGAGGACGTCGGCATCGACGGCGCGGGCGCCTCCGCGGAGGAGGCGGCGGTTCACATCGTCCCCGACGACACGTTCGAGGTATAGGGCGAGAGGCCCTGCGCCGAACGCCTCGCCCCAGCAGTGGTCGGCTCTTGTGCCGGGGAAGAGCAGCCGGTCTCGTCAGTGGCGGTGCTTGCGCAGTTCCGCGGAGAGTTCGCTGGAGAACTGCTCGGCGTCCGCCAGGCGGTTGCGCATCTTGTCGCAGCGTTCCTCGACCAGGGAGCGGTAGACGGCGAGGCGTTTGGCGAGGTCGGCGCGGGTCGTCCCGTCGGTGTCGCCGGACCGGAGCTGATCGAGGATGGTCAGCAGGTCGCGCATCTCCTCAAGGGTGAAATCGAGCGGCTTCATGCGTTTGATGACCAGCAGGCGCGCCACGTCGCCGTCAGTGTAGAGGCGGAAGCCGCCCTGGGAGCGGGCCGTGGGAAGGGCGAGCCCGACCTCCTCGTAGTGGCGGATGGTGCGCAGGCTCAGCCCGGTCCGGTCCGCGACCTCGCCGATCTGCATCTGCCTGCCGCTCATCGGGTCCCTCCTCACGCCACCGGCCCGCCTCGCCGGGGACGGATGATCCATATCGTTGCTCAAGCTTGCCACCCTCCGGCCTGTGCCGCGCTCACGGGCCGCGGCCTGCCCGGCGTCGGCAGCCCGGCCGGGACAGGGGGAACACCGGGTGAACCGAATGACCCATCCCTGATCTTGGGAACGCCGTAGGGTGGCGGCTGTGTTCGCTCGCCGCCACCACGGCGCGGAGCCCTTTCCCCCGCTCCCCGCCTCGGCGGCGATCTCCTTTGCGGCGTTTCCTCCCGCTTGGTTCTCAACCGGCACCCGTGGGTGAGGCATGTTCGGACTTCCCGCCGTCGCCAGGCTCTACCTCACCGCCGTGGTCCTGTCCGCCGCGGCCGTGCTGGCGACCTCGCTGTCCGGCGGGTCCTTCGCCGGCATGGACGGGCGGATCCTGGCCGCGCTGGCCGTGCTGTTCGTCGTCTGCGACTCGCTGCCCGCGCGGCTGAACGTCGAGGGGGCGCGGGTCTCCCTGGGATTCGCGGCGAGCCTCGCGTCGGTGGTGCTGCTCGGCCCCACCGGTGCGGCGCTGGTGGGAGCGTGCGCCGTGGCCACCGGCCAGCGGAGGGTCGCGCCGGTCAAACGGCTGTTCAACGGGGCGCAGTTCGCGCTGAGCGGCTTCACCGCCGGGACGGTGTTCGCCGTGGCGGGCGGCGGCGGGTTCGATCCCGGCCAGGTCGGCTGGGTCGGAGCGGTGACGCCGCCGTTCATGGCCGCCCTGGTCACCTTCGTGGCGGTCAACCTCGTGCTGACGGCGGGGATCCTGCTGCTGAGCGGGCAGGACGCGCCCGGCCGGCTGGTCCGGGCGAGCGGTCCGGTCGCCGCGGGGTGCGTCGGGTACGGCATGTTCGGGCTGCTGATCGCGGGGTTGTGGGGACGGCTCGGCCCGCTGGTGGCGCTGCTGGTGCTGCTGCCGCTGCTGGTGGCGCGGTGGGCGATGGAGCAGGCGTTCGCGCAGCAGAAGGCCCACGACGCGACGCTGGCGGCGTTGTGCCAGGCGGTCGAGACCAAGGACCCGTTCACGCGCGGGCACTGCGCACGGGTCTCGCGCGCCGCGGTGATGATCGCCCGGCAGTTGCGGATGAGCCCGGAGCGCGTGGAGACCCTGCGGTACACCGGCATGCTGCACGACGTCGGCAAGCTCGGCGTCCCCACCAAGATCCTCACCAAGAACGGGCCGCTGACCGACGAGGAGTACGCCGCCGTCCAGCTGCACCCGATGCGCGGGCTGGAGATCGTGCGGGAGATCGGCTTCCTGGACGAGGCGCTCGCCGGGATCATGCACCACCACGAACGGATCGACGGCCGCGGTTACCCGCTGGGACTGGCCGGCGACGAGATTCCCGAGTTCGCGCGGGTGATCGGGGTGGCGGACGCGTTCGACGTCATGACGTCCACGCGGCCCTACCAGAAGGCGCGGCCGGTCGCGGAAGCGGTGCGCGAGCTGCGCCGGTGCTCGGGGAGCCAGTTCGACCCGGTCATGGTCGAGGCGTTCCTGCGGGCTCTGGAGTCGGGCGGCTGGCCGACGGAGACAGGGCCGCGGGACGAGGCCGGTAGCGCGGGACGAGCGGCGACGTCACCACCCGCGTGACGGCGACGTTGCGCCACTGCAGGCCGCGAGGCTCCCCCGCGCCCCCGATCAGCGGGCCGGCCGGCGGGGCGAGATCGGTCGTGCCGGAGCGGTGCGGCCTTTCAGCGGGCGGAGGTGCGTGCGACGTAGACGGTGTTGGCCGAGGTGCCGCCCTGGACGGGATTGGGGAACTCCACGACGTGCGCCGCCACTTCGTCGAAGGCCTCACCGAGCACGGCGGTGAATCCGTCGTCGGGCGGCTCGTTCGACCAGAGCGCGAAGACGCCGCCGGGATGAAGGTGCGCGGCCAGGCGGCTCAGCGGCTCCGTCCGGTAGAACGAGGCATTGACGGGGTCCAGGACGTGGCGCGGCGAATGGTCGATGTCCAGCAGGATCGCATGGAAACGGGCGCCCGGCTTCTGCGGGTCCACCCCGTCCGGCGATGAGGCCAAGGCGAAGAAGTCGCCCTGCTCCAGCCGGCAGCGGCCGTCGGCCGTCAGCCTCTCGCCCAGCGGCACCAACCGCGCCCGATGCCACTCGATCACCTCGCCCAGCGCCTCCACCACAACGAGGGAGCGCAGGCGCGGCTCGTCGAGCGCGGCGTCGGCGGTGTAGCCGAGCCCGAGCCCTCCGACGACGACGTCGAGGGCCTCACCAGGCGCGGCGGCCAGGCCGAGCCGGGCGAGTTCGACCTCCCCTGCCGTCCACAGGCTCGACATCAGGAAGTCGTCGTCGAGCTTGATCTCGTAGACCTCGACGCCGAGGGCGGGATCCCGCCGCCGCCGCAAGCTGACGTCGCCCAAGGGCGTCGGACGCCAATCGAGTTCTTCGAACAGTGCGCCCATGGGTGTCAGATCCTCGGAATTCAACGGCGGTGATCAGTGGTCGGCGTCCTGCGGATGCGGCAGTCCCGCCGGGGTCGGTTCCGGACGTGCCGGAAAATATATCCTCTCGTAAGAGAAGAGTATCGGCTCTCAGTGAGCGTGCCTGGTACTGGCCGTCATCACGGTGTGACGGTCGTCTCTACCGGCGCCTCCGACCCTCCCATCACGTTAGAGTAGGCCCATCGGGCCGGGCGTTCCGACCGTTCACCGAGCCGCGGCTTGACGGCCCGGACGCCTCTGCGGCCTCCGCAGTCCCACCGGCACCGGCGCCGGGCCCCACCCCACCGCGTTGTTCCCGTGCACGCGCCATGGCCGGCGCGGGTGACCCATGTCTGGAGAGTCTTGTCCCTGCCCGCCCTACTGGCACGCCGTCCGAAGCCCGGGAGTCCGATCACCGCCAAGCTGCTGCGGACGGAGGGGCTGGCCGGCCTGGTGGTCGCGCTCGCGCTGATCCCCGAGGCGATCTCCTTCTCCATCATCGCCGGGGTCGACCCGCGGATCGGGCTGTTCGCCGCCTGCACGATGGCCGTCACCATCTCGATCGTCGGCGGACGCCCCGCGATGATCTCCGCCGCGACCGGCGCGGTCGCCCTGGTCGTCGCACCCATCGCGCGCGAGCACGGCGTCGGGCACCTGTTCGCCACCGTCATCCTCGCCGGTATCTTCCAGGTGATCCTCGGGGCGCTGGGCGTGGCCCGCCTGATGCGGTTCGTGCCGCGCAGCGTCATGGTCGGCTTCGTCAACGCCCTGGCCATCCTGATCTTCATGGCGCAGGTGCCCGAGCTCCGGGACGTCCCCTGGCCGGTCTACCCGCTCGTCGCCGCCGGGCTGACGCTGATGGTGCTGTTCCCGCGCGTCACCAAGGTCATCCCGGCGCCGCTGGTGTCGATCGTCGTCCTCACCGTCATCACCGTCGCCGCCGGCATCGCCGTGCCGACCGTCGGAGACAAGGGCGCGCTGCCGTCCGCCCTGCCCACCCCCGGCGTCCCCGACGTCCCCCTCACCCTGGACACCCTGACGCTCATCGCGCCGTACGCCCTGGCCATGGCGCTGGTCGGGCTGATGGAGTCGCTGATGACCGCCAAACTCGTCGACGACATTACCGACACCCGCTCGAACAAGACCCGCGAGTCCATCGGCCAGGGCATCGCCAACATCGTCACCGGCTTCTTCGGCGGCATGGGCGGCTGCGCGATGATCGGCCAGACCATGATCAACATCAAGAGCGGCGCCCGCACCCGGCTGTCGACCTTCCTGGCCGGCGCGTTCCTGATGACCCTGTGCATCGCCTTCGGCCCCATCGTCTCCGACATCCCGATGGCCGCCCTGGTCGCCGTCATGGTCCTGGTCTCGGCCGGCACCTTCGACTGGCACTCCGTCCGGCCGTCCACCCTCAGGCGCATGCCGCCGGGCGAGACCATCGTCATGCTGGTCACGGTCGCCATCGTCGTGGCCACCGACAACCTCGCCATCGGCGTCGTCGTCGGCTCGGTCACCGCGATGGTCGTCTTCGCGCGCCGCGTCGCGCACCTGGTCAACGTCTCCGCCGTCACCGACCCCGACGGCGGCCAGGTCGTCTACGCCGTCACCGGCGAACTTTTCTTCGCCTCCAGCAACGACCTGGTCCACCAGTTCGACTACACCGGCGACCCCGACCGCGTCACCATCGACCTCACCGACGCCCACGTCTGGGACGCCTCCACCGTCGCCGCCCTCGACGCCGTCACCGCCAAGTACGAACGCCATGGCAAGACCGTCGAGATCGTCGGCCTCAACGAGCACAGCGCCCGCATGCACGGCACCCTGTCCGGCGAACTGGCCGGAAGCCACTGACCGGGGGAAGTCCGGCGGGGCCGCGTGCCGCGTGCGAAGCGCCTTCGGATCCCGTTAGTGTCGTGACCTGGTGCGCCGGGAAGTCTGGTCGGCATTGCTGTCGCCGACCCTGAAAGACGCGCATGACGAATCTACTGCTCACCTTCGCCGCCCTGTTGCTGCTGGCGGTGCTGGTGTCGAATCTGGCGCACCGGACCGTGCTGTCGACGGCGGCGCTGTTCCTGGTCGGCGGGTTCCTGCTCGGCGACGGCGTCACCGGCCTCGTCTCCCTGCGGCCAGGGGATCAGCTCGTCTCCCAGCTGGCCGAACTGGCGCTGTTCGCCGTGCTGTTCACCGACGGCATGCACGCCGGATGGCACGACCTGCGCAGCGCCTGGCGGCTGCCCGGCCGCGCCCTGGGCTGGGGCCTCCCCCTCACCTTGGGGATCACGGCGCTCCTCGCGCACTACCTCGTGGGGCTGGGATGGGTGGAGTCGCTGCTCATCGCGGCGGTTCTCACGCCCACCGACCCGGTGTTCGCCGCCGCGCTCGTCGGCAACGAGAAGGTGCCGCCGCGGCTGCGCCATCTGCTGAACGTGGAGTCGGGGGTCAACGACGGGCTCGTCCTGCCGTTCGTGGTGGTGTTCCTGGCCATCGCCCGGGGCGAGGAGAACCTGCACTTCGGCGAGCTGGCGGGCGAGCTGGCCGGCGGCCTGGCCATCGGGGTGGCGATCCCGTGGGCCGCGATCATGCTGGTGCGGACCCGGTGGTTCGCGATCGCGCCCAAGTACGAGCCGCTGAACGCCGTCGCGATCGGCCTGCTGGTGCTGGCGACGGCGCAGGCCACGCACGGCAACCTGTTCCTGGCCGCGTTCGCCGCCGGCGTCACGGTCGCCACCGTCGGGCACGAGCACCGGGAGGCGTTCGAGGAGTTCGGGGAACTGGTCGCCGAGCTGCTCAAGCTCGCCGCGCTGCTGGTGTTCGGCGCGCTGCTGTCCCCGGCGTTCCTCGGCGATGTCGGCTGGGCGGGCTGGGCCTTCGCCGTCCTCGCGCTCGTGGTCGCGCGGCCGCTCGCGATCTGGGTGTCGTTCCTGCGCTCCCGGCTGACCATGCGGGAGCAGGCCGCGGTGATGTGGTTCGGCCCCAAGGGCTTCGCCTCGGTCGTCTACGGGCTGCTGGTGCTGGAAGCGGGGATCGCGGCCGGCGACCACATCTTCCACCTCGTCGGCGCCACCATCGCGCTGTCGATCCTCGCGCACTCCTCCACCGACATCATCGTCGCCCGCAGCTTCGACGACGAACGCGAGGTGCCGGCCTGGCACGGCAAGGCCCGGGCGCGCATCCGGCGTTCCCGCCGCACGGCACCGGCGCGGGAGGCCGCCGGTCCGCCGGAGGACTCCGGCGACGACGCCCGGGGACGTCCGGAATGAGCGGGCCGCACCGCCGGCACCCCGCGGGCGCGCCGGGCGAGCCGAGCTGACGCACGTCCGGGTGCGTGGCCCGATATCGCGCCCTTGCGGAGATCCATTATCAGCGGGCCGGACGATTCGCGTGTGGACGGGCCTCGAACCGTGGGCGACCATCCGTCATAGGCAGGTTGGCAGTCCGGGTCGGCGCGCTTACAGTGGCGGGCGGAGTGCCGGGAAGCCTGGTCGGCCTCTGATGTCGTCCGACCTTGGGGAAGCGTGCGGCGGAGGTTCCGGTGCTGGTGCGTGAGCTTGCTGACGAGGTCCCGGTCGTCGGGCTGGACGATCCGGTCCTGAGCGCGGTACGGGCGATGTGGCGGCGGAGGGTTCCGGGGCTGGTCGTGGTGGACGACCGGAGCCGCCTCGTGGCGGTGCTCCCGGTGACCGAGGTGCTGCGGATGGTGGTTCCGCCGTACGTGGGCGAGCGGGCGGCACTGGCGCGCGTCATCGACGAGGGGCATGCCGACGGCTTCCTGACCGAGTGCGCCGACCGGTCGATGCGGGACTGCCTGCCGCGCGGCCGCCGCAGGTCGGCGGTGGTGGGTCCGGACGCCACGGTGCTGGAGGCGGCGGCGTCGATGACCAGCACGGGGTGCCCGATCGTGGCCGTGGTCGCCGATGACGGCGGTGTGCTGGGGGCGGTGAGCTGGGGCGCGCTGCTCGACAGGCTGCTCGCCGCATGACACCCGCCCGCCGCGCAGAGCGGGGCGGGCGGATGCGGTGTCATGCCGTGGTCGTGAGGTCTCGGCGGCGGAACGTCCGCAGCGCGAGGACTGTGAGGGCCGCGGCCAGGAGGGCCAGGATTGCGACCGCCGCGGCGCTCACGTCTTCGCGCGGGTATTCGCCGGTGTGCGCGAACGGCGAGAGGTCGGCCGCGCCGCCGGGGATGTCGAGGACGGGGGCGAAGAACCCGGCGACGACGCCGTAGCCGAGGACCGCCCAGACGATCGGCAGCGCACGGGGCAGCGCCCCGTACAGCAGGCCGGCGGCGGCCAGGAGCAGCCACACGGCCGGCGTGTGGGCGATATGCCCCAGAGTCGTCTTCCACAGGAGCGCGGCGTCGCCGGTACCGATGGCGGCGGCCGCACCGGTGCCCAGGCCCGCGAGGAACAGCAGCCACGGGACGGCGATCGCGGTGGCGGCCAGGTTGCCGCCGAGCCAGCCGGCGCGGCTGACGGCGGTCGCGAGGACGGGTTCGGTGCGTCCGGCCGACTCCTCGGCCCGTACCGCCTGCACGGCCAGGATCGCGAACACGGCGACCGTGAACGCCGTGGTCAGGCCGATGACGCCGAGGTAGCCGGCGACCAGGTCATCGCCTCCGCCCATGACGGCGATCAGGTCTTCCGGGGCGTCGTCCAGCCCGTCGGCCATCGGCTGGGCGAACGCGCCGTAGGCCGCGCCGGCGACCAGGAGCGCGACGCTCCAGCCGGTGATCGGGGCGCGCTGGAGGCGGAAGGCCAGGGCGGGCGCGGTGCGGAGCCGGGCGGCGGCGCGGGGCGGACCCGGCCGCGGCGGGACGAGCCCCGCGTCCAGGTCGCGGCGGCCGGACAGGCGGTATCCGGCGGCGGCGGCCGCGGCGGCGCAGGCCAGTGAGAGGGCCAGCGGCCACCAGCGGTCGAGCACGTAGGGTGCGGTCTGCTGCGACCAGCCGAGCGGGGACAGCCATGACAGCCAGGAGGGGCCGCTGTCCTGGACGGCCGCCATGTCGCCGATGCCCCGCAGGACGAACGCGGCGCCGAGGACCGCTCCGGTGAGCCCGGACGCGGCGCGAGGAAACGTGAACACCTGCACGGCGGTCGCGGCGATGCCGGCGAACACCAGGCCGGCGGCCCCGGCGGACGCCCCGAACAAGGCCGACCCGGCGGCGGCGTACCCGGCGGCGAGCATGATCGCGGTGACCAGGACCGCGACGGTGGCGCACATCAGCGCGGTGAGGATCAGCGCGGCGGTGAGCTGCGCGGAACGTCCGGCGACGTTCGCGCGGACCAGTTCGGCGCGCCCCGAGCGCTCCTCGGCGCGGGTGTGCCGGGTGACGGTCAGCAGCGCCATCAGCGCCGCGCCGAGCATGATGTACAGCCCGTACTGGCCCGAGAGGAACCGTTCCAGCGTGATGGCGTCGTAGCCGTAGCCGGGTCCGGCGAAGAGCGCTCCGGCAGGGCTGGTGGAGAACGCGCTGACCGACTCCAGTTGCTCGGTCGTGGTGTAGACGGAGTCCAGCGCGGTGACGAAGTAGCCCATCAGCAATGCCATGCCGAGCGTCCAGGCGGGGAACCGGACACGGTCGCGGCGCAGCATGAACCGCAGCAGCGCTCCGGTGCCCGCCAGCGCTCCCCTGGATGCGGCGCGGACGGGTGCGGGGAGGGTCGTGGCGGTCATGGCGTCCTCCCCGCGGCCGCGCCGTCGCCGGTGCGGGTGAGCTCGTCGCCGTAGTGGCGCAGCAGCAGTTGCTCCAGGGTCGGCGGGTGCGCGGTGAGGGCCCGGACGTCCAGTTCGCCGAGGCGGGCGACGGCGGCGGCCAGGTGATCGCCGTCCACGTCGAAGCGGAGCCGCCCGTTCTCCGTGCGCAGGTCGTGGACGCCGGGCAGCTCGGCGAGGGCACGGGCGTCCCGGTCGGTGGTCGCGGTGACGGTGGTGCGGGTCAGGTGCCGTAGCTCGGTCAGTGTGCCGGTCTCCACGATCCGCCCGCCGCGGATGATGGAGACCCGGTCGGCGAGGGCCTCCACCTGCGCGAGGATGTGGCTGGACAGCAGGACCGTCCGGCCGGCCTCGCGGGCCTCGCGGATGCACTCCTGGAAGACGGCCTCCATCAGCGGGTCGAGCCCGGCGGTCGGCTCGTCGAGCAGCAGCAGGTCGACGTCGCCGGCCAGCGCGGCCACCAGCGCGACCTTCTGCCGGTTGCCCTTGGAGTAGGCGCGGCCCTTCTTGGTGGGGTCCAGGTCGAACCGCTCGCACAGCTCGTCGCGGCGGGCCGGGTCGGTGCCGCCGCGCAGCCGGGCGAACAGGTCGATCGCCTCGCCGCCGGTCAGGGTGGGCCACAGCTCCACGTCGCCGGGGACGTAGGCGAGGCGGCGGTGCAGCTCCACCGCCTCGGCCCAGGGGTCGCCGCCGAGCAGCCGGGCGCGCCCGCCGTCGGCGCGCAGCACGCCGAGCAGGATGCGGATCGTGGTGGATTTCCCGGCGCCGTTCGGCCCGAGGAACCCGTGGACGTGACCGGTCTCGACGGACAGGTCGAGCCCGTCCAGCGCCTTCACTTTCCCGAAGGATTTGCGCAGGTCGTCGATCTCGATGGCAGGGGTCATCGTTCAGCCCTCGCTGAAAAGCAGGGAAGGGAATGCCGGGCATGGCCGGCGGCCCGCCTCGAGGAGGCGGTGAAATGGCGTGGCGCGTCAGTCTCGCGACCCGCCGCCGGGCGGGTCGGGGACGTACAGGAGGTACTCCTCCAGGAGCGAACGGTCGGTGTAGAGCCCCTCGGTGAACATCTCCAGCATGGGGGCGGTCACCTCCTCAACGTAGGCGCGCAGCGCCTTGCCGAAGGACGCCGGTTCGGCGTGCTCGGGGTGCAGCGTGCACCACATCAGCAGGGAGCCCATCGCCTGGTAGGCCAGCACCCGTGCCCGCGCGGCCGGGTCGCGGCTCGGCCGGATCACCCCGGCCGCCACGCCCGCCTCCAGATAGTGCGTCGCGTCGCCGATCATGTCCTCGAACAGTTCGGCGGCCAGGTCACCGCCCTCGCGCAGCGACCGCACCACGTACAGGGTGATGGGGGCGAACCGCTCGACCCCGGCCAGCCGCGCGAGGAGCCGGGCGCCGCTGCCGTCGGTCGTGGCCGCGCGCTTCTCGGTGGCGATCACCTCGCGCACGTGCTCGTCGCACGCCCGCCGCAGGCCCCGCTTGGAGCCGAAGTAGTGCACGACGAGCCCCGGGGACACGGCCGCGTCCTCGGCGATGGACCGCAGGCCGGCGGTGAAGCCGTCCCTGGCGAACCGGTCGATCGCGGCGTCCCGGATGCGGGCGTCGGCGCCAAGGCCGCCGTCACCTTCCGAATACGCGCTCCGCGTTCCCACGGAGACCACGCTAAACGCTCGTTCAATGATCAGCAAGGGGACGCGCGAAAAACAGGTTCGGGGAAATAGGGAAAGGCCTCGGTTTCCCCTGTAATACCTCTTGCCGAGCCCCGCCGGTCAGGTCGCCGGGCGCGTCCGGGCGTCCGCCGTCGCCGCGGCGCGGACGGGTGGGTGCCCTGGTTCGGGGGGTGCCCGCAGGGCGGAAGCGGACACTGAGCGGATAGTCTGGACGTCAGGTGTGCCGGGAAGTCTGGTCGGCGGTCCTTTCGACGACCCCGCAGAGTGGAGTACCGTGCACCCGCCTTCCTCCGGCCTGTCCCGCCGTCCCGACGACCGCGGCGCGGCCGCCACCCTCGGCGACTTCCTCCGCCAGGAGACGACCGGTGGACGGCTCCTGCTCCTGGCCACGGCGGTGGCCCTCATCTGGGCGAACGCGGCCCCCGGCGCCTACCAGCAGGTCTGGGGTGCGGAGGCCGGGCTCGGTCCGGACTGGCTGCACCTGCACCTGACGCTGGCGCACTGGGCGTCGGACGCACTGCTGGCGATCTTCTTCTTCGTCGCCGGGGTCGAGGTCAAGCGCGAGCTGACGGTCGGGGAACTGGCCGGATGGCGGGCGGCGGCGCTGCCGCTCTTCGCGGCCGGCGGCGGGATGGTCGTCCCGGCCGTCATCGCCCTGGCGGTGTCGCGCGGAGCCGCCGCCGAAGGCGGCGCCTGGGCCATCCCCGTCGCCACCGACATCGCGTTCGCGCTGGGCATCCTGGCCCTCGCCGGCGCGGGCCTGCCGCCCGGCGTCCGCGTGCTGCTGCTGTCGATGGCCGTCATCGACGACCTGGGCGCCATCGCGCTCATCGCCGTTCTGTTCACCTCCGGCATCAACCTGGTCTACCTCGTCCTCGCGGTGCTGCTGTGCGCCCTGTACTGGTGGCTGCACCGCCGCCGCATCACCGCACCGTGGATCATGGTGCCGCTCGCCGTCGCGGTCTGGATCTGCGTCCACGGCACCGGCGTCCACGCCACCGTCGCGGGCATCGCCCTCGGCCTGCTCACCCCGGCCGCCCCGATCGGCGGCGAGAAGGAGAGCGCCGGCTCGCGGCTCGAACACCGGCTGCACCCGCTCTCGGCCGGGCTCGTCGTCCCGCTGTTCGCGCTCGCGGCGGCGGGCATCTCGATCGGGGCGTTCGGCGACGCCCTGACCGACCCGCTCGCCCAGGGCGTCTTCTTCGGCCTGCTCGCCGGCAAGTTCCTCGGCGTCTTCGGCGGCACCTGGGCGGCCGTGCGGCTGGGCATCGGGACGCTGCCCAGCGGGGTCGGCTGGGGCGACGTCTTCCCGGTCGCGATGCTGGGCGCGATCGGCTACACCGTCAGCCTCCTGGTCTCCCAGCTCGCCACCCCGGACGCGGCCACCGCCGAGATCGCCTCCACCGCCGTCCTGGCCGCCTCGCTGCTGGCCTCGGTGGTCGCGGTCGTCCTGCTGCGCCGCCGCGGCCGCGTCCACCGGCTGTCACCGGGCCCCGGACGTTGAGCGGGTTCAGCCGGCCTCGGGGCCCGCGTCCCCCATCGCCCGGCGGAGCAGCGGAGTGATGCGGTACTCCACCAGCTCGCGCATGACCAGGGACGTGTTGGTGCGCTCGACGCCCGGGACCGCGAGGATCTCCCCGGCGATCCGGTAGAGGTCGTCGGCGTCGGCCGCGACGCTCTGGACGAACAGGTCGGTGGAGCCGCTGACGCCCTGCACCTGGAGGATCTCCGGGATGTCGGCCAGCGAGGAGGCCACCTCGTCCAGCCTGCGCTGGGCGACCTGGACGGTGATGAACGCCGTCAGCCGGTAGCCCAGGGCCGCCGCCGAGATCCGGTGCTCGAACGGCCGCAGCGCCGCGCCCTCCTCCAGGCGCGCGAGCCTGGCCTGCACCGTGTTGCGCGACAGCCCGGTCCGCTCCGCCAGCGCGATCATGGTGGCCCGCGGCGTGTCGTTCAGGGCCATCAGCAGCCGCGCGTCGGTCTGGTCGACGCGGTCCTCGCTTCGCATGATGCTCACTTTCCACCTGGGGGACGCCGCACGAGCGTGCATTCTGCTCAAGATCTACCGCACACATTGTGCATCAGTGACCTTCATGTTCTGCTTCTGGCAGTCGTATGCACGGTCAGGAGAACACCGATGGAACAGATGACGAGCGTGCCGGTCGCCGCGCGGCGGCCCGCCGGGGGCACGTTGCGGGAGATCGAGCGCCGGGTGCTGTGGCTGGCGAGCTCGATGGTCCACGAGGCCAACCGGGTGCGCCCGAACCCGTCCGGCCTCAAGGTCGGCGGCCACCAGGCCTCGTCGGCGTCCATCGTGTCGATCATGACCGCGCTGTGGTTCGGCCACCTGGGGCCGCGGGACCGGGTGTCGGTGAAACCGCACGCCTCCCCGGTGCTGCACGCGATCAACTACCTGCTCGGCGGGCTCGATGAGTCCCACCTGCCGACGCTGCGGGCGTTCGGCGGGCTGCAGAGCTACCCGAGCCGCACCAAGGACCCCGATCCGGTGGACTACTCGACCGGCTCGGTGGGGATCGGCGCCACCGCCCCGATCTGGGGCGCGCTGGCCCGCCGCTACGTCGGCCACGCGTTCGGCGGCGCCGGGACGGGCCGGCAGTACTCGCTGGTGGGCGACGCGGAACTGGACGAGGGCGCGGTCTGGGAGGCGATCCTGGAACCCGGCGTGCGCGAGCTCGGGGAGATCGTCTGGATCGTCGACCTGAACCGCCAGTCGCTGGACCGGGTGATCCCGGACATCGCCGCCGACCGGTTGCGCGGGATGTTCGCCGCGGCCGGGTGGCAGGTGCTGACCGTGAAGTACGGGGACCTGCTGGAGGATCTGTTCGTCCGGCCCGGCGGGGACGCGCTGCGCGAGCGCATCGACCGGATGCCCAACCCCGAGTACCAGCGGCTGCTGCGCTGCGGGCCCGGCGAGCTGCGCGAGCGCCTCCCCGGCCCCGGTCCGGGGCGCGAGCGGATCGCCGCACTGATCAGCGGGCTGGACGACGCCACCCTGGCCGCCGCCATCGCCGGCCTGGGCGGGCATGACCTGGCGGCCCTGGACCGCGCCTACTCCGCCATCGACGACGACCGGCCCACGGTCATCTTCGCCTACACCGTGAAGGGCTACGGGCTGCCCACCCACGGCCACCCGCAGAACCATTCCTCGCTGCTGACCGCCGCCCAGATGGCGGAGCTGGCGGCCGAGGTCGGCGCCGACCCGGCCCGTCCCTGGGCGCGGTTCGACCCGGACAGCGCGGCGGGGCTGCTGTGCGCCGAGACGGCGCGCCGGCTGCGCCGCCCCGACGTCCGGGCGACCAAGGCGCCGGCCCCTCCTCGCGACTTCGGCCGCACCCCGACCGGAACGGCGACGACCCAGGCGGCGCTGGGCCGCGTGCTGATGGACCTCACCCGCTCGGCACCCGAGATCGCCCGCAGGGTGGTGACGGTGAGCCCGGACGTCAGCTCCAGCACCAACCTGGGCGGCTGGGTCAACAAGGTGGGCGTCTGGTCGGCGCGGGAACGCCCCAACTGGTTCGCCGACGACTCCGAGACGATCCTGCACTGGCGCGAGCGGCCCACCGGGCAGCACATCGAGCTGGGCATCGCGGAGACCAACCTGGTCGGGCTGATCGGGGAGCTCGGCACCACCTGGAGCCGGTGGGGCGAGCCGCTGCTGCCGATCGGCGTGCTGTACGACCCGTTCGTGCAGCGCGCGGCGGAGCCGTGGTCGTTCGGCATCTACGCGGGCGGCCAGTCGATCCTCGTGGGGACGCCGTCCGGCGTGAGCCTGGCGCCGGAGGGCGGCGCGCACCAGTCGATCACCACCCCGTCGCTGGGCATCGAGCAGCCGGGCTGCGTCTCGTACGAGCCGGCGTTCGCCATCGACGTCGAATGGACGCTGCTCGCGTCCATGGCCCGGCTGGGGCGGCCGGACGGCTGCTCGGCGTACCTGCGCCTGTCCACCCGGCCGGTGGACCAGTCGCTCGCCGGCGTGCCCCGGGATCCGGCGGCCCGCGAACGGCGCCGGGCGCAGGCGGTCGCGGGCGGCTACCTCCTGCGGCGAACCGAGTCTCCCGCGGTCACCATCGCGGCGATGGGCGCGGTGGTGCCCGAGGCCCTGATCGCGGCGGACCGGCTGGCCGGCGACGGTGTCGACGCCGACGTGGTGTGCGTGACCAGCCCCGGCCTGCTCATGAGCGCGGTGCGCGCCCGCCAGGGCCACGAGGAGGCGCCGAGCTGGATCCTCGACCGCCTCTTCCCCGCCCACCGGGCCGCCCCGCTGGTCACCGTGCTGGACGGCCATCCGCACACGCTGGCGTTCCTGGCGACGATCAACCGGGTGCCGACCACCTCGCTGGGCGTCACCCGGTTCGGCCAGTCGGGGTCCATCGAGGACGTGTACCGCCATCACGGCCTCGACGCCGACGCCATCGTCCGCGCCGGACTCGACCTGGCCGACGGCTGACGCTCGGTTCGGGCACCGCCGGTTCGGGCGGCGGCGGGTCGTGTGCGTTCCCTTTGATTGAATAGATATAGGTGTTCATTTGAAGGGGAGGTGGGCGTGCGGCCGCTGCAGCCGGGGGACCCTGCGTCGGTCGGCCCGTACCGGGTCCTCGCGAGGCTCGGTGCGGGCGGGATGGGGGTCGTCTACCTCGCCCGTTCGCCGGGCGGCCGGCTGGCCGCGGTCAAGCTCATCAGGCGGGAGTTCGCCGACGGTGCGGCCTTCCGGGAGCGGTTCCGCCGCGAGGTCGCCGCGGCGGGCAGGGTGAGCGGGCTCTACACGGCCCCGGTGCTGGACTCCGACGCCGGCGCGCCGCAGCCCTGGTTCGCCGCCGCCTACGTGCCCGCGCCCACGCTGGGCGAGGCCGTCGCGAGCGCCGGTGCGCTGCCGGAGCCCGCGGTCCGGGCGCTGGGCGCGGGGCTGGCGGAAGCGCTGCAGGCGATCCACGGGGTCGGCCTGGTGCACCGCGATCTCAAGCCCGGCAACATCCTGCTGGCCGAGGACGGCCCCAGGATCATCGACTTCGGGATCGCCAAGGCCGCCGACGCCACGCAGCTCACCGGCACCGGCGCCATGATCGGCACGCTGGCCTACATGGCTCCCGAGCAGATCGCCGAAGGCAGGGACGCCGAACCCGCGGCGGACGTGTTCTCGCTGGCGGGCGTGCTGGTCTACGCGGCCACGGGGGCCAAGCCGTTCGGTGAGCGGGACTCGGCCGCGGTGCTCTACGAGGTCATGTACGAGGAGCCGTGCCTGGACGCCGTGCCCGCGTCACTGCGCGAACTGCTGGCCGCCTGCCTGGCCAAGGAGCCGTCCGGACGCCCCTCGCTGGAGTCCGTGCTCGCCGCGCTGACCCCCGTCGATCCCCGGGCGCTGAACTCGCCCGCGCTGCGCCGGGAGGTGGCGGCCAGGGAGGCCGAGGCGAACAGGGCCGCGTCGGAACCGGTCACGGCGCCCCCTCCGCCGCCGCGGGTCGATGAGGCGGGGGCGGGCAGGGTCGGACGGCGCCGGATCCTCGGACTGACCGCCGCGATCGCCGTGGCCGGCATCGGCGCGGGGACGGCGGGCTGGGCGATGACCCGCGGGAACTCCAAGCCCGCCAAGCCCGCTCCGCGCGCGACCGCACTCGCCGCGGCGCCCCCGCCGGCCTGGACGTTCACCCCGCCCCGGCCTTTCGAGGGGTCGTCGATGCTGCTGGTGTCGGGCGGTGTCGTGCTGTGGGGCGGCTCGCAGGAGATGTACGGGGTGGACGCCGGCTCGGGGCGGCAACTGTGGACGAAGGACAAGGCCAACGCCGTGTACTCGGGCAATGCCGCCCGCGGACCGACGTTCGTCGTCCTCGGCGGCGTGGTCGGCGACTTCGAGGATCAGCTGATCACCTTGGTCGACGCCCCGACCGGCAGGACCACGAACCTTCCCACGCCCCGCGGCGTCTCCACCTCGTCCGTCCTCGGCGTGGTCGGCGACACGCTCCTGGTGCGTTCGAGGAGGGACGTCTGGGCGCTGGACCTGACCAGCGGCGAGATCCGGTGGCACCTCCCCGGCCAGGGTCCGTTCTCCGGAACCGTGGACCGGACCGGCCTCTATCTCAGCACCGACCCCTCCCTCACCGCCCTCGACCCCGACACGGGCCGCGAGCGCTGGATCCGCTCCTGGCCCGCGAGCGGCGGCACCCGGGACGGGGCGAGCCTGGACATCGCGGTCGCCGGCGGGCGGGTGTTCGGCAACTTCGGCGACACCCTCCAGGCGGTCGACGCCGCCACCGGCAGGCCCGTGTGGTCGCGGGACACCGGCGAGCGGTTCGGCACCGTCACTCCCGCAGGCGCCAACGCGGTCTTCAAAAGGGAGGTCCTCCAGGCCTACGACCAGGCGACCGGCGCCCCCAGATGGACGCTGGCCGGCCCGGAACCGTTCGACGACGACCCGGGGCACATCGCGGCGGACGGCGGGCTCGTCGCGGCCGCCTTCGGCGACCCGGCGGGCCCGTCCAGGGGCGTCCTCGTCGCCGGGACCGATGGCCGGGCGCTGTGGGCACACCGGGGGCCGACGGAAACGCAGCGCGGCTGGGAGGTCGCGGTGTCCGGTTCGTCGGTCTTCGCGACCGACCACGAGCGGCTCTACCGCTTCCAGGCGGCGGGATGACGGGGGCGGCGCTGGAGCCCGGCGACCCTGAGCGCATCGGGCGGTACCGCCTGCTGCGGCGTCTGGGCGAGGGCGGCATGGGGGTGGTCTACCTGGGCGCATCCCCGGCGGGACGGGCGGTGGCCGTCAAGGTCGTGCGGCCCGAGCTCGCCGGAGACCGTGACTTCCGCGCCAGGTTCCGGGGCGAGGTCGAGGCCGCGCAGAAGGTCGGCGGCGCGTTCACCGGCCCGGTCGTCGAGGCCGAACCCGACGGCGCCGTCCCGTGGCTGGCGATCGCCTACGTCAACGGCCTCGACCTGAAGGAGACGATCGAACGGTACGGGCCCATGCCCGAGCCGCTGCTGCGCACCCTCGGCGCCGGACTGGGCGAGGCCCTGACCGCGATCCACGGGGCGGGCCTGCTGCACCGCGACCTCAAACCGGCCAACATCCTGCTCGCCAAGGACGGCCCCAAGGTCATCGACTTCGGCATCAGCAAGGCCGCGGACACCGCCACGCTCACCGCGGAGGGCCAGTTCATCGGCTCCCCCGGCTACATGTCCCCCGAGCAGATCCGCGGAACGCGGCTCACGCCGGCCGCCGACGTGTTCGCCTACGGCGCCGTGCTGGCCTTCGCCGCCACCGGCCGCCCGCCGTTCGGCAGGGGCGCGGTCCCCGCGGTCATCCACCGGACCCTGCACGGGGAACCCGACCTGCACGGCGTGCCGGCCTCGCTGGCCCAGCTGGTGACCGCCTGCCTCAGCCGGGATCCCGGCCGGCGTCCGCCCGCGGCGCTGCTGCCGGCGCTGCTGGCCGCCCCGCCGGTCGCGCCCGGCTGGCTTCCCGGCGACATGGGCGAGGAGCTGCGGCAGCGGGAGGACACCCTCGTCCTGGATCTGCGGACCCTCGCCAGGGCCCGCACCCGGCGGCGGCTGCTCGCCGGCGGGGCCGCCGCCGCCGGACTCGCCGCCATCGGCGGCGGAACCGCCGCGGCGCTGGCCGCGACCCGGGACGGGAGGGGACACCGGCTCGCCCCGCCGAAGCCGCTGTGGCGGACCACGATCGAAGCCGAGGACGACATCACCCTCGACGTCCTGCCCCGATCCGTCGTCTCGGTCGCCCGCGGGGTCTTCGAGGACGAGGTCCGCTGCTACTCGCTGGCCACCGGACGGCGGCTCTGGTCCCGATCCGGCCGGGCGGCCACCGGACGGGCGCTGATCTACACGACGGCCGGCTCCAGCGGCACGGTGGTCGCGATGGACGAGTCCCAGAAGGTCGCGTGGACCTACAAGGCACCGGAGAAATACCGGTACCCCGAGCTCAGGATCTCGGCCGACGGGCCGCTGGCTCTCAGCGGGGACCGGACGATCACCGGCCTGGACCCCGCCACCGGCCGCCGGCTCTGGATCCGCCGGTGGGCGGAGGCGTCGTACACGGTTCTCTACGGCGTCCAGGGCCGCACCCTCGTCGGCGGGGCGGCCAGGGACGAGGGCTGGAGCCGGCACGTCGCGCTCGACATCGCGACGGGTGCGGTCCGGTGGTCCATTCCGCGCGAGACGATGCTCATGGTGCCCGGCACGGGTGACCTGATCTTCAGCAGCCCCGCCCGCACCACTCTCGACGCGCTGTCGGTCGACACCGGCAAGAAGGTCTGGAGCGCCGAGCTTCCCAACGCCGCGAGGGACCCCGACGACAAGGACGCGCTCTCGCTCAACGCGACCGTGGCCAATGGACTGGTCTACATGGACGGGCCGACCGTCTACGCCCTGGACGCGGCCACCGGCCGACAGCGGTGGACCTACACGCCGGCCTCACCCGGCGGCCACGGCCTCCTCCTCAACGGAGGACGCGCCTACATACTGGATCCTCCACATCTTGTCGCCCTGGACGCCCGCACCGGCAAGCGTCTCTGGTCCGCTGGCACCCCCGCGTCCAACGCCGAGCCACTGGCCGCGGCCGGCGGGCTGATCTGCATCGGCGTGGCGGGCACCGCGGGCTCGGGACTCTACGCGTGGGACGCCAAGACAGGGCAGATCGTCTGGAACTACCCCATCACGGCTCTCGCCTCCACCAAGAAATGGGAATTCAGCACCAACGGATCCGTCCTCGCCGCCGCGCGCGGCAACGCACTGCTGGCCTTTCACCTCGGCTGAGCCACCACGGCGCGGGCGCGTGACAGCAGTTCCGTGGCGCGCGGATAGTCGGTGAGCTGCTCGGCGAGCAGGTCGAGCACGGGCAGGAGGAACTGGGCGGGGACGTCGCGGGCGGCGAGGATGTCGATGGTCCACGCCATGAATCCGGTGAACAGCCCGGGGTCGTCCAGGTACAGGGCGGTGCTGAAGAACTCGACGATGTGGGAGACGTCCTCGGCCGTCCGGTCCCGCTGCTCATCCGTGTAGCCGGCCATCGCCGGGATACGCGACCGCAACCCCTCCAGCACGTGCCGGACCAGCCGGGGCGACGTCCGGGTGACATGGGCGTAGGTCTGGTCGGCCAGGTGCGGCAGGTCGTCGACGACCCGGTGCGGACGCGGCGCGGGCAGCGGGCCGCGTGCCAGCCGGTCGGCGGCGGCACGGGCGTCGGGCTCCCACGCGTCCGCGCCCAGCAGCGCGGCGTAGCGGCCGTCGGGGCCGTAGGCGGCGCCGCCGGCCATGACCGGGGTGCCGGTCGACTGGCACGCGGTGATGGCCGCGTGCGCGGCCGGGAGCCGGGTGGCGATCGAGGACGACAGCGCCACCACGGCCGGGCCGGTCCGGTGCAGATGGGAGATCAGGTGCGGGGTCGGGACCTGGGCGCCGAGGTAGTCGACCCGCCAGCCGCGCAGCCGCAGCACCTCGGCCAGGAGCCGGGCGGGCAGGGCGTGCCACTCGCCGTCGATGCAGGCCACCGCGATCCGGCCGGGCCGCTGCGCGGTCGCGGCCCGCCGCCGCCGGACGGCCGGATGGTGCGCGACCGCGCCGATCACGCGCTCGTTGACGGCGGTGGCGCTGTGCTCCTGCGCGACGGTGATCCGGTTGGCCGCCCACTCCCGCCCGACCCGGGCCTGCAGGGGGGCGATGACGTCCATCAGCAGGTCCTCGGGATCCGTCCCGTCGTCCAGGGCCGCCAGCGCGATGTCGGCGGCGGCGTACTCGTCCCCGGTGATGACGGCCGCCCAGAGCGCGTCGCGTGTCATGCCGGTCCCCCTTCCGGTTCCCGGGCGGCGCCGGCCCGGCCGCGCCCGGGGGCGCTGATCGCGATCACCGCCATGTCGTCGTGCCGGCCCGCCCCGACCCATTCGGCGGCGAGCATGTGCACCCGCTCCACCAGTGCCTCCGGGGGCATGCCGCCGCACCCGGCCAACGCGGCGCACAGCCGCTCGTCGCCGAACATCTCATCGCCCAGCGGCCCGCCGACGGCCTCGGTGATGCCGTCGGTGTACAGCAGGCAGGTGTCTCCGGGGTCGAGCGCGACCTCCGCGGTCGCCGAGTCGATCTCGTCGAGGACGCCGATCAGCGAGCCGCCGGTCCGCGCCGCCTCGACCGCGCCGCCGGCCCGGACGATCAGCGGGGCGGGGTGGCCGGCGCTGGTCAGCCGCAGCCGCACCCGCGCGCCCTCCCGGCGGGCCGAGGCCAGCACCAGCGTGACGAACCTCGTCGAGTCGTCCAGCAGCAGGGCCCCGTTGAGCAGTTCCAGGACGCGCCGGTGGTCGCCCGCCATCGGCAGCAGCGCCCGCAGCGTGGTGCGGATCTTGCCGGTCAGGACCGCGGCCTCCAGGCCCTTGCCGCACACGTCCCCCAGGACCACCAGGGACTCGGCGCGCGGGTCGGCCGTGCCCGCGGGGAACACGTCGTAGAAGTCGCCTCCGACCAGGTCCTCGTCACCGGACGGCCGGTACCGCGCCGCCAGCTCCACCCCGTCCAGCTCGTGCGCGCGGGGCGGCAGCAGCTCGCGCATCAGGGTCGCGGTGATGGACGCCTGCTCGGCGTAGAGGCGCGCGGCCGACAGCATCGCGCCGGCCCGGCCGGCGAAGAGGCGGACGGTCGGCTCCTCCCCCGCCGAGAACGCCTCCGGACCCGACAGGCGCAGCAGCACCAGCGCCCCGGCCGGAACCCCGTGGCCGGGGAGCGAGATGACCGCGATCGCCGCCGGCCGTCCCGGCGCGAGGCGGGCGAGCCAGGCGGGAGCGGCTCCTGGATCGATCCAGCGCGGCGGTACCGGAGGGAAGCCCCGCAGCGCGTCGGCCAGGCCCTCGACCTCCGCCGGGTCGATCGGCAGGTCCCGGTGGTCGACCCGCCCGCCCGGCCCGGCGCAGGCGACGGGATGGCCCCGCGCGGACCGCGGGACGATCACCACCGCCGCGTCGGCCAGGTGCCGGGCGGCCAGCCGCGCCGTCACCTCCATGCACCGCTCCAGGTTGAGCGACTGGGGAAGCTCCTCGGACATCTCGATCAGGAACGCGGTGCGCTCCCGGTCCGTGACGTCGACCAGCCACCAGACCGTCGGCGCCGGGTCCTGCGGCGGCGCGTCCTCTCGCACCGGGTGGGCCTCGACCAGGCGGTCACCGACCGGCCCCCGCGCGGCCGGACCCGTGCGGGGGCGTCCGGCATCCGCCCCTCCCCGGCCGGCCCGTTCGCCGATCGACCGCTGGGCACGGGCCAGCCATTCCGGGACGGCGGCGGCCGCCGACCCGCCGGGCGGTACTCCCAGCAGCAGACGCGCCGCGTCATTGACCTGGACGACGCCCCCGGCCGGGTCGACGGACAGAACCGCACAGGGGGCGGAGCGCAGGACCGCATCGAGCACGTCCCGCGCGCCGCCTTCGCCCTGAGTCGGTTCCGCCACGCCATGGCCCCCGCAAGGATCGCTCTCCCCGATGCCCCCACCAGCCCCGCCGCGCCAGAACGGTCCCCTGGCCACGGCGGCTCGTCTCCCCACCCCGTACCCGGGAGACGGGAGATCTCCCAGGCCGGGCCGGGGACATGGCAGCGGCGGCGTGCGGAGGCGGGCTAGCTCTCCAGCCCGGCGGTGATCTTCCACTCCTTCAGCTCTCGGTCCCTGGTCACGTCGAGCCGGGTGTAGGGGTCCTGCTCGACGAGGGCCCGCGCCGCCTCCAGGTCGTCGGCGGCGAGGACGATGATGCCGCCGCTCAGGTCGGCCAGCGGCCCGGCGAGCAGGAGCGAGCCCTCCGCCTCCAGCCTGCCGAGGTGCTCCAGGTGCTCGGGGCGGCGCTCCGCGCGCAGCGGAGTGTCGTTGTATCCGTAGGTCAGGATGAAGTGGGCCATGTGGCCTGTCCCTTCGTGTCGGGTTGGTCCCGCGGCCTGCCGGCCCGGGGGGTCGTGCGGCCGGTCAGCTCGCGGTGACCGGCTGGCGCTGGCGCCCGAGGCCGTCGATCTCGATCTCGATGACGTCGCCGGCCTTGAGATAGGGGAAGCGCCCGGAGAGCGCGACGCCCTCGGGGGTGCCCGTGAAGACCAGGTCGCCCGGACAGAGCGTCATCACCTGCGACAGGTACCAGACGAGGTGGTCGACGCCGAAGATCATGTCCTTGGTGACGGAGTCCTGCCGGGCCTCGCCGTTGACCCAGGACCGGATCCCGAGACCGGTGGGGTCGACCGGGCCGACGACCAGGGACGGGCCGATCGGGCCGAAGGTCGGGAAGCACTTGCCCTGCGACCACTGGCCGCCGTCCTTCCCGAGCTGCCAGCCGCGCTCGGACACGTCGTTGCCGATCGTGTAGCCCGCGATGACCGCGGGCGCGTCCGAGGGCGAGGCGAGCCGGTCGGCCCGCTCGCCGATGACCACCACGAGTTCGGCCTCCCAGTCGGCCTTTACGCTGCCGGGCGGCAGGACCACATCGTCGTGGGGGCCGGCCAGGCAGCTCGGCTGCTTGAAGAAGAGGATCGGCTCCCGCGGCGGCTCGCTTCCCGACTCGGCGGCGTGGGCCGCGTAGTTCTGGCCGATGCACAGGACGGCGCCCGGCCGTGCCACCGGGGCGCCGACCCGCAGGTCCGCGGCTCCGGCGAGCTCGCGGAGCCGCCCCGCGCGGTGGGCGTCGCGCGCCTTCCCGACCCCGCCCGCGCCGAAGAAGGCGGGGTCGATGTCGTCGGCGACGGGGCTCAGGTCATAGGTCTTCCCGGCCGCTCGCAGCGCGGGCGTCTCGGCGCCGGGCGGCCCCAGTCGCAGGAGTTCCATGCTCGTTCTCTCCTTGATCGTCGTCAGGTCGTCGTCAGGTCGTCGTCAGGTCGTGGCGGGGGAATGGATGGGTGCCGTGGTGGACGTGAGCGCCCGGCCGGTACCGCCCCAGGCGTTCGCGATCAGCTCGGCGGCGATGGAGACCGCGGTCTCCTCGGGAGTGCGCGCTCCCAGGTCGAGCCCGATGGGCGACCGCAGGCGGGCGAGCGCCTCGGGCGCGACTCCCGCCTCCGCCAGGCGCCCGAGCCGGTCCTCGTGGGTGCGGCGGCTGCCCATCGCCCCGATGTAGGCGGCCGGCGTCCGCAGCGCGGCCACCAGCAGCGGGACGTCGAACTTCGGGTCGTGGGTGAGGACGCACAGCGAGGTCGAGGCGTCCACCTCCGCCCGCTCCAGGTACCGGTGCGGCCACTCGACGACGATCTCGTCGGCCTCCGGGAAGCGCGTGGCCGTCGCGAAGACGGGGCGGGCGTCGCAGACGACGACGTGGTAGCCGAGGAACTTGCCGATGCGGGCGACCGCCGAGGCGAAGTCGATCGCGCCGAAGACGATGAGGCGCGGCGGCGGAGCGAACGACTCGACGAAGACGGTCAGGTCGTCCATCCGGCGTTCGCCGTTCACGCCCATGTCGACGGTCGTGCTGATGCCCCGCGCGAGCAGCCCCCGGCTGTCGGCGGCCACGGCGCCGGTGAGCCGGTCGTCCCCGAGGTCGCCGATCACGTCGTCGGGGGTGACGACGATGTGGCGGCCGACGCCGCGGCCAGCGACCACGGTCGCGACGCATACCGGCCGGCGTTCCTGCACGGCGGCCGCGACACGGCCGATCGCCGCCGCGCGTGCGGCGGTCACCGGCTGGATGAAGACGTCCAGGATTCCGCCGCAGGTGAGGCCGACCGCGAACGCGTCGTCGTCGGAGACGCCGTACCGGCGCAGCCGCGGCTCCCCGGTCTCGATCGCCTCGCGGCACTCCTCGTAGACGGCGCCTTCGACGCAGCCGCCGGACACGCTGCCGATGACCTCGGCGTCCGCCCGTACCGCCATGGAGGCGCCGGGCTGCCGGGGGGCCGAGCCCCACGTGCCCACGACCGTCCCGATCGCGAAGTCGCCGCCGTGGTCCGTCCAGTCCTGGAGCGTGGCGAGGATGTCACGCACCGGCGTCTCCGAGCCCGTAGACCCGGCGGGCCGTGCGGGAGAAGACGTCCGCCTGCTCCTCGCCGGTCCGGTGGCTCAGCGCACGCCTCCACGCGGTGGTCAGGTCGGCGGCCGACGTCCACAGCCGCTCGACCGGCAGGTTGGTCCCGAACATGGCCCGGGACGATCCGAACCCGTCGAGCACTTCGTCCGCCACGAAGCGGAGGAGGCCGTCGTCGACCCGGTGGACGAAGGTCCCCTGCCCGGTCAGCTTGACGACGACGTTCGGGCAGGCGGCCAGTTCCCGCATGCCCGCCCGCCATTGCGCGACGGTCGCCGGGTCGCCGGGATCGGTGAGCATCCCCGCGTGCACCAGCACGAACGGCACGCCGGGGTTGTCCGCCACGAGCGCCGCGGCGTCGTGCATCTGCCCGGCGAAGACCTGGAGCTCGAACAGCCAGCCCAGCTCCGCGAGCGCGGCGATGTTGCGCCGGAAGACCGGGTCCTTCATGCGGTCGGGGCCGTCCGCGAAGCGGAACTCCGGCCGCTCGTGCCAGTGCAGCTGGAGCCGGGTGCCCACCACCAGCGGGCTGAGCTCCCGCTGGGTCCGCATGACCTCGGGCGCGTCCGCGGAGAACAGGTCCGCGCACCCGACCACGGCCGCCGGCCAGCCGGTCCGCTCGTGCAGTTCCGCGATCCAGCGCACCTCGTCGACGACGCGGTCCATCGGCCAGTTCGGCTGGACGTACACCGAGGCGCCGATGCCGGCCGAGGCGGCGTCGGCCCGGTACTCCTCGATCAGGTAGTCCCGCCGGATGGGTTCGTACGGGCCGAAGATCCGCGGAACCATCGGGCCGGACAACCAGGGCATGTCCGCCTTCCGCCAGACATGGTGGTGGGAGTCGACGATGTCGCCCGAGTAGAGCGGGTTCTCAGACATGGGCCTGCCTTCCGGTCCTGGGGGCGGCGGCGAACCTCGCGCGGACCGCGAGGAGGGCCGTGTCGAGGTCCTGGACCCCGGTGAGCGCGTCGAGTTCGGGGAGGACGAGCGACATCCCGCGGGTCAGCGGACGGTATTCGGGGTGGCAGGCGAGCGGGGACCACCAGCTCAGCCGGTGGCCGAGCCGCGCGAGGCGCCGCGTGGCGGCGGCCATGGCCGCGCAGTCCCCGCGCTCGAGGCCGTCGGAGAGGACGAGGACCAGCGCTCCCCTGGCCATCGTCGCGAAGCGGGCGTTGCCGAGGAACGTCTCCAGGCTGCTCCCGATCATGGTGCCGCCGTCGGCGTCCAGGACCACCCGCGCCAGCGCGGAGAGGGCGGCGTCCACGTCGGGGTTCCGGAGGACGGCGGTCACCCGGGTGAGGCGCGTCCCGAACGTGAACACCTCCGCCCGCTCGCACGCGGCGACCACCGCGTGCGCGAACCGCAGGTAGTCCGGGCTGTACTGCTTCATCGAGCCGGACACGTCGATGAGGAGCAGGACGCGCCGCCGGCGGGGCGGCCGGTGCCGCCAGTGCAGCCGGACGAACTCGCCCCGCGTGCGCCGGGAGGCGAGGTAGACCGCGCGCAGGTCGAGGCGGGTTCCGCGCCCGCTGGGGCGGGACCGGCGGGACCGGACGGTGGGGACGGCCGCGGGCAGCTCGCGGCAGATCCGCCGCATGGTCTCGCGGGCGCCGGGTCCGGTGGCGGCGAAGTGCCGCGCGGCCTCGGGGCTCGTCCGGCTCGCCTCGAGCCCGGCCCCTCCCGCGGGGTCCAGGACGAGATCGGCGTCCTCGTTCTCTCCGCCGGCGGCCGCCGACTCGTCGTCCGGGTCCTCCTCGTCCTCCGGCTGGTCGGCGGGGTCGTCGGCCACTGCCGGCACGTCGGCGGCCGTGCCGAAGAAGCGGTGGAAGATCTCGTCGTAGACGTGCCGGTCGGCCTCCGCGCTCACGAGGGTGGTGGCGCCCACCCAGTAGAGCCGGCCGGGGGTCGACGGCGCGAGCAGTTCGATGCCCGCCAGGAAGTCGAGCTGCTTGTTGGCGGGGACGCTGACGCCTTCCGCGTGCAACGCGCGCAGGAACAGGAAGAGGTGGTCCTGCGCACGCGCGACCAGCCGGACGTCCGGTCCGGCGGACGCGGCGCCCGGGTCACCGGCCGTCATCGGCGAAGACCTCGCTGGCGTGGGCCGCGATCAGGGCCCCGTCCTCCTCGTTCTTCAGCACCAGCCCGAGGGAGGCCCGCTGGGCATCGGCCCAGTCGACGCCCTCGTCCGCGAGGGCGAGGGAGCCCTGCGCCCAGGCGATGGTCTCGGCGATGCCGGGGCGCTTCATCGGCCCCAGGGAGCGGATGATGTTGACCGAGCGCACCAGCTGCGCCGCGCTCCTGGCGCTGAGCCCCGGAGCCTGCGCCTCCACGATCATCCGCTCGCGCTCGGGTTCGGGGAACGGTATCCAGTGGTAGAGGCAGCGGCGCTTGAGGGCGTCGTGCAGCTCGCGCGTCCGGTTGGAGGTGAGGACCACCACCGGCGGCACGGCCGCGGAGACGGTGCCCATCTCGGGGATCGAGATCTGGAAGCCGTCGAGGTACTCCAGGAGGAACGCCTCGAACTCGCTGTCCGCCCGGTCGATCTCGTCGATGAGCAGGACCGCGCCGGCGGCGGACCGCAGCGACCGGAGCAGCGGGCGTTCGAGGACGAACTCGGGCGTGTAGAGGTCGCCGGCCGAGGCGCCCCCGGCCTCGGCGGACCGGAGGCTCAGCAGCTGCTTGGGGTAGTCCCACTCGTACAGGGCCTGGGAGACGTCGATCCCCTCGTAGCACTGGAGCCGGACGAACTCACGTCCCAGGACCTCGGCGAGGACGTGCGCGACCTGCGTCTTGCCGACCCCCGGCTCCCCCTCCAGCAGCAGCGGGCGCCCGAGGCCCATCGCCAGCCGGACGGCGGTCAGCAGGCCCTCGTCCGCGAAGTACCTCCGGTCCCGCAGATCCCGGCTGAACGAGTCGCGGTCGATCAGCATCGGCCCCGGCCTCCGGCGCGCAGCGCGTCCAGCCCCCGCAGGACCGACTCGGGGGTGAAGGGCATCGTGGTCAGCCGGACGCCGCAGGCGTCGAAGATCGCGTTGGCGATCGCCGGGATCGGGGCGTTGGCGGTCATCTCCCCGATGCCCTTGGCGCCGAACGGCCCGGTGGAGGCCGGCCGTTCGAGGATCACGCTGGTCTGCACCGGGATCTCGGCGGGGCCGGGCATGAGGTACTCGCAGAAGTCGACGGGCCCGTGCGCCCGCGAGGCGGGGTAGTACGGCTCGGTCGACTCGAAGACGGCGTGCGAGACCCCCATCCAGGCGCCGCCCTCGACCTGCTGGGTCGCCATCGCGGGGTTGAGGGCCCGGCCGATCTCGTAGGCGTTGTGCAGGGTCAGGACGGTGACCACGCCGGTCTCGTCGTCGACCTCCACCTCGGCGACCGTGCAGGCGTGGGCCTGGCAGGAGTCCGGGTCCATCTCGCCGGTCTCCGGGACGGGGTAGCTGCGCTCCTTGAGGAAGATGCCCCGGCCGGAGATGGTCCTGCCCTGCTTGAAGTGCGCCGCCATGGCGACGTCCTCGATATGGATCTTCTTCTCGGGGCTGCCCTTGAGGCGCACGTATCCGGTGCCGTCGGTCTCCAGGTCGCCGGCGTCGACCTCGAGCTCGTCGGCCGCCACCTGGAGCATCACCTCCCGGGCCTCGCGGGCGGCCATGATGACGGCGTTGCCGACGCGGTGGGTTCCGCGGCTGGCGAAAGTGCCCATGCAGTGCGGGCCGGTGTCGGTGTCCGCGGTGTCGACGATGACGTTCCCCATCGGGATGCCGAGGGTCTCCGCGGCGCACTGGGCCGCGACGGTCTTGAGCCCCTGGCCGAGGTCCACCGACGAGAGGGAGACGACGAAGCCCCCCGTGGTGGTCGCGTGGACGAGGGCCTGGGAGGGGTCTCCCCCGAGGTTCATGCCGGTGGGGTAGTTCACGGAGGCGTATCCGCGGCCGTGGCGCAGGGTCATGATCGGGCTTCTCCCGGGGTGGACGAGGACATGGCCAGGTACTCCGCGGGGAGGTCGTGCCCGACGAGGGCGGCCGCCCGTTGGATCACCTCGATGAGGGCGGTGCCGGAGGCGACCTTGCGGTGCGCCTTCACGTCCCCGTCCCGGTAGGCGTTCCTGAGCCGGAACTGCAGCGGGTCGATGTCGAGCGCGCGGGCGATCCGGTCCATCTGGGACTCGATCGCGAAGTCGGCGATGGTGACGCCGAATCCGCGCATCGCGCTCGACGGCGTCCGGTTGGTGTAGACGCAGTGGCAGTCCGCGTAGACGTTCGGGATCGTGTAGGGGCCGGGCAGGTGCGCGGCGGCCTTCGTCGTCCCGTACGGGGAGTGGCGGGAGTAGGCGCCGGCGTCGACATAGAGCATGATCTTGCGCGCGACGATGCGGCCGTCGTCCATGACGCCGTCCTTGATGTAGATGCGCTCCGCCGCCCGCGGCGACGACACCTGCATCTCCTCCTCGCGCGTGTAGACGAACTTGACGGGCCGGTTGGTCAGCGTGGCCGCGATGCAGGCGAGCGGTTCGACCATGACGTCGACCTTGCCGCCGAATCCGCCGCCGACCGTCCCGCCCTTGACCCGCAGGTCGGTGAACGGGCGGTCGAGGATCAGCGCGGTGTTGTCGAGGGTGAAGAACGCGGCCTGGGTGTTGGTGTGGATGACGAGCCGGCCCCCGCCCTGCGGGACGACGACGCAGCCGGTGGTCTCGGTGGGCGCGTGCTCGATCGGCGCCGAGCTGTAGCGCCATTCGAAGACGCGGTCGGCCTGCGCGAAGCCCTCCTCGACGTCGCCGAAGCGGATGCGCCGGGCGTGGTGGCCCTCGTAGACGAAGTAGTTCGTGCCGGCCTTCTTGATGACCGGCGCGTCCGGGGACATCGCCTCCTCGACGTCGAAGACCGCGGGCAACTCGGTGTAGCGGACCTTCACCCGGCCGGCGCCCTCGATCGCGGCGGCCTCGGACTCGGCCACCACGGCCACGATCGGCTCGCCCGCGTAGATGACGCGGTCCTCGGCGAGCACGGGCTCGTCGTTGGGCTCGATGCCGATCAGCCGCAGCACGGTGTACCAGTTGGCCGGGACGTCCTCGTGGGTGATGACGCGGAGCACTCCCGGGACCTTCAGCGCCTCGGAGCAGTCGACGTCGTCGATGATGGCGTGGTGATGGACGGACCGGTGCATCTTGACGTGGGCGAGGTCCGGAAAGGTCCGGTCCTCGAAGAACTCCGTCCGGCCGGTCACGTGCCCCACGGCGTCGGACCGCTGGACCGCGGTTCCGATGACGGTGAAGTCGGACTTGCGCTCGTCCTTGAAGAACTCTTCGTCGATCGGGTTGATGCGCGCCATCAGACCTGTGCCTCCTGCCCCGCGGTGGTGTTCGCGGACGCGCCGGTGGTCGCCGTGGCGCCGCCGGACGTGCGGCGCCGGGCCGCCGCGGCGTCCCGGATGGCGCTGACGATCGGCTCGTAGCCGGTGCACCGGCAGACGTTGCCGCTGATCGCCTCGCCGATCTCGTCGTCGGTCGGGTCGGGGTTCCGGTCGAGCAGGGCCTCCGCCGACATGATCATTCCCGGCGTGCAGAAGCCGCACTGGGTGGCGAACCCGTCGACGAACGCCTGCTGGACGTCGCTGAGCTTCTGGCCGTCGGCGAGCCCCTCGACCGTCCCCACCTCGGCGCCGTCGACGGTGGCGACGGGGACCAGGCACGACACGACGGGGTTCCCGTCGAGGAGCACGGTGCACGATCCGCACGCCCCCTGGGCGCAGCCGCGCTTGGCCCCCATCAGGCCGAGGTGCTCGCGCAGGGCGAGGAGCAGGGTCGTCCCGGGCTCGGCCATCAGCGCCTTGTCCACGCCGTTGACCTTCAGATTCACGATCTTGACCGTCATGGCGGCTCCGTCCTTGTTCGCTGTCAGTGGCCGAGCAGGGCCCGGCGGAGGTGGACGGGGAAGACCCTGGCGCGGTACCAGGCGGACGCGTAGGCGTCGTCCGCCGGCGCGATCTCACCGAGCCCGGCCTCGGCCGCCGCCCGCACGGTCTCCGCGTTCAGCGGCCCGCCGAGGAGGGCCGCCTCGACGGCGCCCGCCCGCAGGGGCCGCGGGCCGACGCCGCCGAGGGCGACGACGATCCGGGTCACGGCCCCCGCCGTCTCGGTGACGGTGGCCGCGACCGTGACGAGGGACGCGGAGTTGAAGCGCCGGCGGGCCGCCTTGAGGTATCTGAAGGCGCCCGGCGCGGGGATGTCGAAGGCGACATCGGTGACCAGGCCGGCCGGGGCCCCGGCGGCGAGGAACTCCTCCACGGGCAGTTCCCGCGTCCCGGTCTGCCCTGCCACCGTGACCCGTGCGCCCAGCGCGATCAGGGCGACCGCGAGGTCACCGTGCGGCCGGGGGGCGAACAGGTTCCCCCCGACGGTCGCGAGGTTCCGCACCGGGACCGACGCGATCGACCGTGCGACGGGATCGAGGAAGCCGAGCGCCGGGTCGTGCTCCACCCGCGCGAGGGTCGCCGCCGCCCCCAGCCGCGCCGTCGTCCCGGAGACCTGGACGGTCCCGAGCCCCGCGCGGCGCAGGCTCACCAGCTCGGTCGCGGGCGAGGCGTGGTCGTTGAGCCACGGCATCAGACTCGTCCCGCCCGCCACGACCTTCGCGCCCGACGCCATCAGGCCCAGGACGGTCGCCATGTCGTCGGGGACATGAACCTCAGTCAGCATGAGCATCCTTTTATCGATATCGATAATTACAGTAGGAGGTCTCACTATGCTGGTCAACAGCACATCTGTCAGCCGTCGCAGGGACGGCCGCGAGGACCCCTTTGGAGGACGGCGCGTGACCACGCAAGCACGAGGCGCCGACGCCCCCGCGCCCCGTCAGTCGAAGCCGCTGCTGAGCGCGAACATCCGGGACGGCCTGGTGGAACTCATCGTGTCGGGCCGGCTCAGGAGCGGGGAACGGCTCGTCGAGACCAAGATCGCCGCGGATTTCGGGACGAGCCAGGCCCCCGTCCGCGAAGCGCTCCGTGAGCTCGAAGGACTGGGGCTCATCAAGAGCGTCCCCCGCCGGGGGCGGCACGTGCTGCCGTTCATCGAGCAGACGATCCGCGAGGCCTACGTCGTCCGGGCCGCGCTGGAGGAGGCCGCGACACGGCTGGCCCTGCTCAACGGGCGGCTGCCCCTGGAGGCCATGCACGGCGACGTCGAGGACATGTACCGGTGCGCGGAGGTCGAGGACGTCCGGGCCATGGGCCTCGCGAGCACGCGATTTCACCGCCGGGTGGTCGTGGCCGGCAACAACTTCCTGCTGGAACGGGCTTGGGAGGGCCTGCAGATCGAGGCGCGGACGGCGATCGCCCTCATGGTGGCCGGTCCCGACCTCGCCCACGTCGCCGACGAGCACAAGGAGTTGCTGCAGGTGCTCGAACAAGGCGATCTGGAGGCCGCCTGCATGCACGCGCGCACGCACCAGTGGGCCTACGCGGACCTCCCCCATGACATGCACGGCTCCGCGCAGAACGTGCGCCAGGAAGGCGGCGGGCCGCCCGGTCCCGGCGACTGAGGCTCGCGGCCGGACGGCTGGGTGGCACTGGCCCCGCGGGCCAGCGCCACCGCCGCGTCATTTGAAGCCGATGCTCAGGTAGGTGTCGACGTTCTCCTTCGTCACGACCGCCGAGTAGGCGGTGACCGAGGCCGGGACGTCCTTCTCCGCCATCTCCCCCATTCCCTTGCCCTGCGCGATGAGCCGGGCCAGGCTCACCGCCGAGGCCGACATGATCGGGCTGTACAGGACCGTCGCCACGACGGGTCCCTTGCCGGCCTTGATCTGCTGCATCACATGGGCGGAACCCGCGCAGCCGACCATGAAGAACTCGTCGCGGCCCGCCTGCTTGATCGCGGCCTCCACGCCGATCCCCTGGTCGTCGTCCTGGTTCCAGATCGCGTCCACCTTGGAGTGGGCCTGGAGCATCTGGGCCGCGACCTTCTGGCCGGTGGCGGCGGTGAAGTCACCGGCCTGCCGGTCGGTGACGGTCAGCCCGAAGTTGGCCAGCCCCGCCTTGAACCCCGCGCTCCGCTGCTGGGTGAGCTCCAGGTTGTCGAGCCCGGCGATCTCGAGGATGACGGGGTCCTTCTCGCCCTTCAGCCGGTTCCCGATGTAGTTGCCGGCGCTGACACCCGATCCGTAGTTGTCGCCGCCGACCCAGGTGCGGTACGCGACGGGGCTGGAGAAGACGCGGTCGAGGTTGATGACGGGGATGCCCGCGTTCATCGCCTTCGTCGCGACCTCGGTCAGCGCCTTCCCGTCGTAGGGCAGGATGACGATGGCGTCGACCTTCTTGTTGATCATCGACTGGACGGCGGCGATCTGGATCGCCACGTCGTTGGTGCCCTCGGTGGCGTCCAGCGTGACATCGGAGTAGCTCTTCGCCCGCGTCCTGGCGTTGGCCGTGATGGCGGCGATGAAGCCGTGGTCGGCCGCCGGCGCCGAGAAGCCGATCGTCACCTGCTTGCCGGGGGTGTCGTCCCCGCCCCCGCCGCCGCCGGCCGCCTCCGCGGAGTCGTTCGTCTCGGCCGAGTTGCTCGTGCAGGCCGTGAGGAGCGCGCCCCCGCCGACCGCGGCACCGCTGAAGAGAAGCTTGCGGCGGTTCAGGCCGCCGTCCTCGGTGAACTTCATGGAATGCAGAATCCTTCTCGCTAGTTCGCCGACCGCTGTGTCCGTCGCTGCAGCAGGACGGCGGCGACGATGATGGCTCCCTTGGCCAGTTTCTGAATCGGCGAATCGAGGCCGTTCAGGATGAAGATGTCGGTGATGGTGGTGAAGACCAGGACGCCGAGGACGGTTCCGACGATGGTGCCGCGGCCGCCGCTCAGCAGCGTTCCGCCGACGATGACGGCCGCGATGGCGTCCAGTTCGTAGAGGGTGCCGAGGGTGCTCGCGCCGGTGTTGGTCTGGGCGACGGTCATGATCGCGGCGATCCCGACGCAGAATCCGGACAGGACGTAGAGCAGGACGGTGTGCCGCCGGACATTGATTCCGGCGAACCGCGCGGCCTCCCTGTTGCCCCCGACGGCGATGGTGCGCGCCCCGAAGTTCGTCCGGTTGAGGACGAACCAGCTGACGACGGCCACCACCGCGAACATGTAGACGATGACCGGCAGTCCGAGCAGTTTCTTGAACAGCAGATCGGCCAGGGCGGGCTGGGTGAGCAGTTGCGACTGCCGGTTGGAGATGAACTCGGCCAAGCCCTGGGCGGCCACCAGCATCGCGAGCGTGACGATGAAGGGAACGAGGTCGCCGTAGGCGATGAGGACGCCGCTGACCAGCCCGCATCCGAGGCCGACGAGGATCGCGCACAGCGCCATGACCCACGGGCCGTACGACTGGGTGGCGACCGTGGTGCACCAGACGGTCGCCAGGCCGAGGACCGAACCGACCGAAAGGTCGATTCCGCCGCCGATGATGACGAACGTCGCTCCGACGCTGACGACTCCGATCACGCTGGCGAGCGTGAGGATCGTGACGATGTTGCTCCACTGCAGGAACGCGTCGCTCGTGGCCGACCCGACGATCATCAGGAGGACGAGCACGAGGACCAGTCCGATGTTCCGTGCCTCGCGTACCCGGCCGGGCAGGCCAGCGACCGCCGGAGCCGCCGGCGCCGGCTCCGCGGTCGTGTCGGCGGCGGTGCGCTCTTCGGTACGGCCGTTCACCCGGGCACCCCGTCCAGTTCCACAGTTGCGTTTCCTTCCATGACGGTGTCCAGGACCTGTTGTTCGGTGATGTCGGCCGCCGGCACGTCCGAGATGAGGCGTCCCTCCCGGAGCACCAGCACCCGGTCCGCGAGGCCGATGACCTCGGCTATCTCGCTGGAGACGACGACGACGGCCAGTCCTTGGCCGGCCAGTTCACGGACGAGGGCGTAGATCTCGGCCCTCGCCGCCGCATCGACCCCCCGCGTCGGCTCGTCGAGCAGGAGCACGCGGCACCCGTAGATCAGCCACCGGGCCAGCACGACCTTCTGCTGGTTGCCGCCCGACAGCCGGCGGACCGGAGTCCTCGGATCGGCCGGCCGCAGATCCATCTTCGATCCGTAGGCGCTCCCCTGCTCGATCTCCTTGTCCAGCTGGAGCCAGCCCAGGCGCGACACGCGCGCCAGCGAGGAGAGGCTCATGTTCCGCGCGACGCTCTCGCCCAGGGCCAGGGCCTGGCTCTTGCGCTCCTCCGGCGCCAGGCCGACACCGGCGCGCATCGCGGCGGCGATGCTGCCGGGCTTGAGCGGTTCGCCGCCGACCGACACCCGTCCCCGGGACGCCTTGCGCGCACCGAAGATCGTTTCGAGGATCTCCGACCGCCCCGACCCGACCAGGCCCGCGATGCCCACGACCTCCCCGGCCGCCACCGCGAAGGACACGTCCTCGAACTCGTGCCGCCGCGACAGCCCGGCCACCTCGAGCACGGCCGCGCCCCCGTCCCCGTCCTCGTCCTCCGCTCCGGAGGCGGCGGTGCGCTCGGGGAACACGCGCTCGACGGCCCGCCCGGACATCAGCGTGACCACCTCCCCGGTACCGGTGGTCTTGGCGTCGAGGTCGGTGCCCACCGTCCGGCCGTCCTTCAGGACGGTGATGCGGTCTCCGATCTCGCGGATCTCCTCCAGCCGGTGCGAGATGTAGATGACCCCCACCCCGTCGGAGCGGAGTTCCCGGATGATCCGGAAGAGGTTGGTCACCTCGTCGTGCGACAGGGCCGCGGACGGCTCGTCCATCACGATGATCTTCGCGCTGCGGGACAGCGCGCGCGCCATGCTGACGATCTGCTGCCCCGCGGGCGCGAGCCTTCCGGCCGGCTCCCCGGGGTCGATCTCGGAATGCCCGAGCCGGGCCAGCAGCTGCGCGGCCTTGCGGTTCTGCTGCTTGCGCCGCGTCACGCCCCAGGCCGCGATCTCCTGCCCCAGGTAGATGTTGCCCGCCACCGACAGCCCGTCCACGAGGTCGAGCTCCTGGTAGATGGTGGCGACGCCCGCCGACGTCGCGGCGACCGGACTCCTGAACTCCAGTTCCCTGCCGTCGACCCGGATCAGCCCCGCGTCCGGGCGGTGCACACCGGCCAGGACCTTGATGAGCGTCGACTTCCCCGCACCGTTCTGGCCCAGCAGGCAGTGGACCTCTCCCCTGCGCACCTCCAGATCCACTCCGGACAACGCCTGCACACCCGGGAAGGCCTTGGTGATCCCCACCATCTCGAGAACTGTGGCGTCCACGCTGCTCCCTAACTATCGATATCGATAATTACTGTAGGGGTGAGCTACGACACAGGTCAACGGTCAGTTCGGCAGGCCGCCCCTGGTCACCGGGGTGACGGTGACGCCGCCCCCGGCCGCCGCAACTTCGTCGGGCTCAGGTCCTCCTGGACGACCGGGCCGGCCCGATGGCCGGGATCCGGCGTTGCTTCGACGCCGAGAACGCGTTCTGCCGGGCGGCCCCCGGGGAGGGCGACGTCGGCGTGGATCGACGGCGATCGCGTCCTGGTCGAGGGCACCCTCCGGGGATGCCTGCGCGGGGCGGTTCGGGCGCGCGGCGGCCTCGCCGGGTTCGGCGCCGGGCGGCCTACTGTGGCCACAGCGGCCGCTGTCGGCATCCCGGCGCGGGTCTCCCTGGCGACAATGCGCCCATGGGTCATACCGACGACGCGGATGGTGCCTGCCCGTACCAGGGGGGCGCGCCTTTCGAGGAGGGCACGCGTGAGGTGTTCTTCGGGCGCGGGCGCCCGACCCGCGGACTCCTCGATCTCCTGGGACGGCGCCTGCGAGAGGGCGCGGCCGTCCTGCTGGTGTCGGGGGGCTCCGGGGTGGGCAAGTCGTCGCTGCTGCGCGCGGGCCTGATGCCGGCGCTGGCGACGGGCGCGCTGCCGGTCGCCGGATCGCGGGAGTGGCCGCGCATGCTCATCACGCCCGCGCCGGAGCCGATGCGCGCGCTGGCCGAAGCGTGGGCGCGCGCCTACGGCGGCGACGCCGGCGTGCTGCACCGGGGCCTGCGGGACGCGCCGGAGCAGCCCCTGCCCGGGCCCGCCTCGGCGGACGAGCGTCCCGTCCTGGTCGTCGACCAGTTCGAGGAGCTGTTCACGCTGGTGGACGACGAACGGGAACGCCGGATGTTCGTCCAGGCGCTGCACGCCCTGGCCGAGGGGCCGCTGGGCGGCGCGGTCATCATCGCGGTGCGCGCGGACCACTGGGACCGGACGGCCGCCTACCCGCGACTGGCCGAGGCTATCCAGCACGGGCGGTTCACCGTCGAGCCGATGGCCGAGCCGGACCTGCGGCTGGCCGTCACGGGCCCGGCCGCGGCGGCGGGCCTGGACGTCGAGCCCGGCCTGCTGGAGACCCTCCTCGCGGATCTGCGCGGCGCCCGGGACCGCGAGGCGGGCGCCCTCCCCCTGCTCTCGCGGGCACTGGTGCGCGTCTGGCGGGCGCGCGAGGACGGCCGGCTCACCGTCCGGGGGTACGAGGAGTCGGGCCCGGTCGGGGAGGTCCTGTGCCGGACGGCCGATGAGACCCTGGAACGGCTGCCGCCGGCGGAGCGCAAGACCGTGTTGAAGCTCCTGCGGCGAATGACGGCGATCGGTCCGGACGGGCGGCTCGCCCGGCGCACCGCGCCGCTCGCCGCACTCGACGCGGTGGCCGGCGGGGGGACGGCGGGCACCGCGGACCGCGGGCTGCTCGCCCTGCTGGCGGACCGGCGCCTGATCACTCTGCACGAGGACACCGCCGAGATCGTCCACGACGTGCTCGTCACCGACTGGCCGCCGCTGCGGCGGTGGCTCTCCCCCGGCCTGCGCGCGCACGCCGTCCACGACCGGCTCCTCGACGACGCCGCCCGGTGGGACGAGCACCACCGCGACCCGGCGTTCCTCTACCGGGGCTCGCGCCTGCTCGCAGTCCAGGACGCCCGGCACCGATGGGAGCGCGAACCCGGCGACGGCATGGCGCCCGGCCCGGTGGCGGACGACTTCGTCGCCGCGTCGGCACGGGCGGCCCGGCGCCGCCGCCGCACCGTGGCCGGCCTGGTGGTCCTGGCGCTCCTGGCGCTCGCCGCCGCGTTCCTCGCCGGCGGGGCCGCCGCGGGGCACGACGGGCCGGCGCCGCGGAACGTGGAGGCTCCGTGAACCGGGCGCAGATGTTCCTCCTGGGGTTCCGGCGCCGGACGGGACGGCCCGCCCCGGAACTGGCGGCGCTGTTCCGCTCGATCATCGGCGCCGGCCGGGCGTTCCATCCGCTGGCGGGCGAGGTCCTGGAGCACTTCATGGACGGAGCGGGCGCCCCGCGGACGATGCCGGTGAGCTGGCTGCGCTCGTTCCGGGTGATCAGGAAGGCCGAGCGCAAGAACCTGCGGCGGTTCGAACGGCGCCTGCTCCGGGAGGCCGCGCGGCTGCCCGACGGCGGGTCGGCCTGGTTCCGGGATCACTGGGACGCGAAGATCAACGCGTTCATCGGCACCGAGCTGTTCTACGTCAGCCGGATGAGCCTGCTGAACTCGCGGGGATCGTTCCTGCTGACCAGGGACGGGCCGCGGCTGCGCGTGTCGGGCACGGTCCGCCATCACTGGTCCGATCCCTACGACTGGGACCGCGGCCGGTGGGTGTACATCCCGCGGCACGGGTTCGTCCCCATCGCGGTCGGCCGGGAGCTCGTCGAGGCGGACGAGGCGCGCGACTTCCTGATGCGGTCGCACTACGTCCAGACGCTGGAGGGCGTCTACCTGCGGAGCCGCCGCCCTTGGCGCCGCGCGTCGTTCGCCTGATCAGTACAGAGGTTGGGAAGACAAGCTTAGGGCCGCTGGTTCGGGAAGGCTTCCCCCACGGTGACGGTACGGCTAGGGGAGGAAGCGATGGAGCAGTTCTCCGTCGGCGATCACGTGCGGTGGAACTCGGAGGCGGGATATGTGGAAGGCGTCGTCATCAAGAAGCACACGGAGGACGTGGAGTACAAAGGCCACGTGCGCCGCTGCAGCAGGGAAGACCCGCAGTATGAGATCAGAAGCGACAAGACCGACCATGTTGCCATGCACAAGGGAAAGGCCCTGACGAAGCTGTAGGCGGCCGTACCTGGAGGGTCGGCTTTCTCCGCGTGGACACCTTGGGTCAGGTAGGACCCGGCCTGGGTGCCATTCCGGTGAAGGCGGCCCGGAGGACGCGGTCGATGTAGTCGTTCGTCACGGGCTCCCCCGTGATCAGCAGGCGGAAGTACAGGGGGCCCGAGAGGACCTCCATGGCCAGGTGCAGGTCGAAGTCGGGTGCGATCTGCCCCTGGTCCTTCGCGGTCTGGAGGCGGGCCAGCGTATCGGCCGTCTGGGGCTGGATGAACCGCTGGTTGAGCGCGTCGGCGACGTCGGGGTCGTGCTGGGCCTCGCCGATGAGGTCCCGGTACAGCGGGCCCCACGGGGGCCGGCCGAGCAGGTCGGCGGCCCTGGTCATCACCTCGCGCAGGTCGGCGACGATGTCGCCGGTGTCGGGGTGGTCCAGGCCCGCGGCGTTGAGGCTGAGCACCGCGTCCAGGAACAGCAGGCCCCGGGAGGGCCAGCGGCGGTAGATGGTGTGCTTGCTGACGCCGGCCCGGGCCGCGACGGCCTCGATGCTGAGCTTGGCGTAGCCGGCCTCGCGGGCCAGGTCGAGCGCGGTCCGCATGATCGTCTCGGTCCGGCCCGCGGCGCGGGCGGCGCGCTGATCGGTCATACCGCCACCCTACTGCACGGCACGTGCCGTATTGACAAAGCCCGGCGGGCTCCCGCACGATGAGCGCCGTTGAAGGTGCACGGTCCGTGCCGTGCACTTCTTGCATCGTGAACCGGAAGGCGAGCAGCGAGCATGCGCAAGAGAGTGACATGGGCGACGGCGACCGCGGTCGGCGCGGCGGCGGTGGGGGCGGCGGCACTGCCGGCGTCCCCGGCCGCCCCCGCCTCGACCGCCGATTCGGTGGCCGCCGTCGCGGGCGGCGTCACCGTCCGCACCGACAAGGGGGTGGTCCGCGGTACCGCCGCCGACGGCCTCCGTGTCTTCCAGGGCATCCCGTACGCCACCGCGGCCCGCTTCGCCGCCCCGCGCCCGGCCCGCGCGTGGCGGGGCGTGCGGGACGCGACCGAGCCCGGCAAGGTGTGCGCGCAGCCGGTCGGGTACCCGATCGGCGAGGCCAGCACCGACGAGGACTGCCTCAGCGTCAACGTGACCGCGCCGGCCGGTGCGCGCGGGAGGCTGCCGGTGATCGTGTGGATCCACGGCGGCAGCATGATGTTCGGGATGGGCGACCTGTACGGGCCCGGCCGGCTCGCCGCCGGCGGCGCCGTCGTGGTCTCCATGAACTACCGGCTGGGCGTCACCAGCTTCCTGACCCACCCGTCCCTGAAGGAGTCGGGCGGCCTCGCGCTGGACGACCAGCGCGCCGCGCTGCGCTGGGTGCGCCAGAACATCCGGGCGTTCGGCGGCGACCCGCGCAGGGTGACGGTCATGGGCGAGTCGGGCAGCGCCTTCGGCATCTGCGGGCATCTGGCCTCCCCGGCGTCGGCGGGCCTGTTCCAGCGGGCGATCCTGCAGAGCGCGCCGTGCGCCACGCCGGGCAACGCCTCCCGCACCCGCGCCGAGGCGATCGAGGACAGCCGGGACGTGATCCGCGACGTCGGGTGCGGGAAGGCCGCCGACGTCGCCGCCTGCCTGCGCGAGACCGACATCGGGACGCTGCTGGAGAAGTACGGGACGGAACGGGAGCCGCGCCCGGTCAGCGGCACCCCGGCGCTGCCGCTCCCGGTCGACGAGGCCCTCCGTACGGGCCGGACCAACCGGGTGCCCGTCCTCATCGGCGTCAACCACGACGAGGAGAACGGCATGGTCCTCGGCCAGGAGCTGGCGACCGGGAAGCCGATGGCCGCGGAGGCGTACGAGCCGGCCGTCCGGGAGCAGTTCCGCGCGAGGGCCGACGCGGTGCTGAAGCGCTACCCGCTCGGGGACTCCGCCGGACGGACGCTGGCGAAGGTGAAGACCGACGCGATCTGGTCGGCGCCGACCCTGGACACCGCCCGCGCGCTGTCGCGCTGGACCCCGACCCGGATGTACGAGTTCGCCGAGCGGGACACCCCCTGGTACGCGGGCTCCCCCGCGCCGAGCTTCCCCGCCGCCTCCCAGCACATGTCCGAGCTGCCGTACATGTTCGACCTGGACCTGTTCGAGAAGCTGACCGCCGAGCAGGCCGCCCTCGGCGACCGGATGATCGGCGCCTGGGTCCGCTTCGCCGCCACCGGCGACCCCGGCGGCGGCGGCGAGGCCGCCTGGCCCCGGCTGACCGACCGGCGCGGGCAGGCCGGCTGGCACGTCCAGTCCCTGACCCGCGGCACCTGGAAGCGCGCCGACTTCGTCACGGACCACTCCTACCGCTTCTGGAGCCGCGCCGGGAACTGAGCACCCGGCGGTCGCGGGAGGCCGGGACGGGCGAAGATCGGGTACGGGACGCGGGCGGCGGCTACCGTTGCGTGGTCGGACAATGGAGTACGGGATCGGGAGCGCATGGTGGCCGCCGAAGAGCGTGAATCGCCGATCGAGATCCGTGATGACATACCGGCGTCGGCCCGGACGTACGGATGGGCACTCGGCGGTAGGGACAACTACCGGGTCGACCGCGACTTCACGTCGAAGACCGCGCCCGCCTTTCCCGAGCCGACCGACGCCGGCGAGCTGGTCCAGTTCGCCGCGGCCTCGCGGACGCGACGAGACGTCCGCGAGCACGGCGGCGTCCTGCGAAAGCCGTGACGGCCACCCCCGCACGGCGCCGCGGGCACGACCGCGCGTCTCCGGTGGCGGCCGTCCGGTGGGCCCGCGTGATCGCCGTGGGCGTGAGCTGCGGGTTCGCGTTCGGCGGGTATGTCGGCATCGTCAACGCGGAGCCGGGAGGCAGGCCGGCGGCGTTCGTGCTGCTGACCGTGCTGCTGCTCCTCCACCTGCGGAACTGCATCCGCTGGTCGGACGAGGTCCGGGTGCGGGGCTGGCGGTGGACGCTGGCCGTCCAGGCGGTCCTCACGGCCGCGGGCATGGTCTGGTACGCGTCCACCTGGTACGGGAACTCCGGGTTCCTGGCGGCGGCCCTCCTGCTGCTCATCCGCCGGAGGTGGGTGGCGTGGAGCGGGTTCTGCCTGGTGGTCGCGGCACAGTTCGCGGCCGCGCTGCCGGTCCGCCCGACGGTCGGGGAGGCGGCCTATCTGGCGGTCGGGCACGCGGCGTTCGTCGGGATCGCGCTGTACGGGGTCGCCCGGCTGGCCGACCTGGTCAGCGACATGCGGCGGACGAGGGACGAACTCGCGGCGGCCCAGGTGTCGCGCGAGCGGCTGGTGTTCGCGCAGCAACTGAACGAGCGGGTGGGCGGCAGCCTCCGGCGGGTCATCGGGGACGGAGAGGCGGCCGACCCGCGGGCGGTGCGGCGGCGGCTGGATGTGGCGCGGGCGGCGCTGAACGAGACCCGGTCGGTGGCGCACGGGTACGGGCGCGGGCATCTCGCGGGCGCGCCGGTGGCGGACGATCTGACGTCCACGGCGGTGGCGGCCCTCGGGACCGCGACGATCTGCCTGATGATCGTGCCCGTGGCGGTGCGGCCGTTCCTGCGCGCGGATCCGGGCGCGGTGGAGACGGCGGTGTTCTTCGCGGCGCTGGTCTCGTTCGTCCTGCTGTACCTGCGTGCGTGCGCACCGTCGAGCCGTCCGCTGTGGACGCTGGTCATCGTCGTGCCCGCGCTGGCTCCGCTGCTCCTGTTCGATCTGGCGATGTGGCACCTGGTCCTCTTCCTGCCGGGCGTCGTGCTGGTCGTGGTGCGCGGATGGGCGAGGTGGGTCCTGGCCGTCCCGTTGATCTGCGTGGATCCGCTGCTGGTGATCTGGGACGCGCAGCTCGGCGACCCCACCCCGCTGGGGATGGCCTACGAGGCCGTGTGGTCCGGCGAGCGGGCGCTGGTCGTGTACGGGCTGGTCCGCATGGGCGAGCTGGCCCTGCGGGTCGGGGCGGCGCGGGCGGAGCTGGCCCGGACGGCGGTGGCCCGCGAGCGGCTCCGGTTCGCGACCGATCTGCACGACCTGCTCGGTCTCGGCCTGTCGGTGCTCGTGCTCAAGAGCGAGCTGGCGCTGCGGCTGCTGGACCGGGACCCCGGCCGGGCCCGGGCCGAGCTGTCGGAGGGGCTGGCGGCGGCCCGCCGGACCCTGGCGGACATGGAGGCCGTCGTGGCCGGACGCGGTGAGATCGCGCTGGCGGCGGAGGCCGGGTCCGCCCGCGCGGCGCTCGCGGCCGCCGGCATCGAGGTGTCCGGGACGGTCCGGCCGGTGGCGCTGCCGGCGGAGGCCGACATGCTGCTCGCCACCGTCCTGCGCGAGGGCGTCACCAATGTGCTGCGGCACAGCGAGGCCGACCGCTGCGAGCTGGTCGTCGAGGTGGTCGCGGGGAGCGCCCGGTTGCGCCTGGTCAACAACGGGGCCCCCGGCGGGGCCGCCGCCCCGGGCCTCGGGCTGGAGAACCTGGCACGGCGGGTGCGGGAGCTGGGCGGGACGCTGACCGCGGGCGCGGACACGAACGCCGACGCGGACGCCGACGGGGGCGGGGGCGGGGGCGGCTTCCGGCTGGCGGTCGAGGTGCCGCTACAACCAGCCCTGGTCGGACGCGATGCGGATCGCGTCGATGCGGTTCCTGGCGTCCAGCTTCATGACGGCCGAGGACAGGTAGTTGCGGACGGTACCCCGGCTCAATGAGAGGGACCGGGCGATGTCGCCGGCCTCCGCGCCGGTCGCCGACAGCCGGAGCACATCGGCCTCGCGCGCGGTGAGCGGGTTGTCCGCCCGTTCCAGCTCGGCGAGGGCCAGCTGCGGGTCGACCACCCGCTCGCCCGCGACGGCCCGCCGGATCGCGTCGATGAGGTCGTCGGCCGGTGCGTGCTTGAGCAGGAACGCCGAGATCCCCGCGGCCAGCCCGCGGCGCAGGTGGCCGGGTTTGCCGAGCCCGGTCAGGACGACCGTCCGGCAGGCCGGGAGCGCCGTGCGGAGTTCGGCGGCGGCGTCCAGGCCGTCCATGCCGGGCAGGTCGATGTCGAGCACCGCCACGTCGGGCCGGCTCCGCCCGGCCGCGGCGACGATCTCGTCGCCGCGCTCGACCGCGGCCACCACCTCGATGTCGTCCTCCAGCCCGAGGACGGTGGTCAGCGTCTCCCGCAGGATGCGGACGTCCTCGGCGACCATCACACGGATCATGTGATTCCTTCACATCGAAGTGCTGAATCCGGCCACTACCGGCGCATTCGTCGGGTTGCGAGTCTAATCACGCCAACACCGGCGACACCGTTTGAACCGGAGGAAACCATGCGCAAGATCATCGCCTCGACGTACGCCACCCTCGACGGCTTCATCGACAACCCCCACGAGTGGTCGCTGCGGTACTCGGAGGAGGAGGCCCAGACCTACGCCTTCACCATGACCGCGAACGCCGACGCGCTCCTGCTCGGCCGCGTGACCTACGAGGGCATGGCGCAGGCGTGGCCGAACATGGGGGGCAACCCCTACGCGGACCACGTCAACTCCATGGCCAAGTACGTCGTCGCCACCGAGCCGGTGGACACCTCCGGCTGGAATCCCACCACCGTCATCGACGGGGACGACCTCGCCGGGGCGGTGGCCCGCCTCAAGAAGCAGGACGGCGGCGACATCCTCGTCTGGGGCAACGGACGCCTGACCGACGGCCTCGCCGCCGCCGGGCTGCTGGACGAGTACAAGGTCTGGATCTACCCGGTCATCAAGGGCTCCGGTGAGCCGCTGTTCCGCCCGGAGAGCGCCGGCGCCGTCGAGCTGGCCGACTCCACGGTCTTCCCGAGCGGCGTCGTCGTCCTCACCTACCGGCCGGTCGGCGGCTGAGCCGAAGGCCGGGCGCCCGCGCCCGGCCTTCGCCCGTCTCCCCGGAGTTTCACGGGACCGAAATTGCCCCTTGTCCGCTGTACGGACAGGTGTACGATTCGAGGGTCGCGCGACCGGCCGAGTGATGACGGCTGCTCTCATCGTGAGGGCAGGGCTCGGAACGGGCTCCCGCCCACGCGGCGACGGGAGGGATGGAATTCCGATGGCCGATCACGAGGTTCCCGTTCTCATCGTGGGGGGCAGCCTTGTCGGGCTGACCACCTCGCTCCAGCTCGCGGCGCGCGGCGTCCCGCACATGCTGGTCGAGCAGCACCGGGGTACCGCGATCCACCCCAGGGCGGCCTCGTTCCACCAGGGAACGATGGAGGTCTTCCGCAGCGTCGGCATGCAGGAGGCCGTCGACGCCGCCGCCGGGCGGGAGTTCGTCCAGAACGGAGCGATCATTGCGGTCGAGAGCCTGAGCGGCAGGGAACTGCAGTACTTCTACCGGTCCTACAACGACGGGGTCGAGGGGCTCAGCCCGACCTCGCGGCTGTTCATCACCCAGATCGGCCTGGAGCCCCTGCTGCGCGACCGCGCGCGGGAACTCGGGGCCGAGCACCGCTTCGCGACCGAACTCGTCGGCTTCGAACAGGACGACACCGGAGTCACGTCCGTCATACGGTCACGTGACCGCGATGCGGAAGAGACCGTCCGCTCGAGCTACCTCGTCGCGGCCGACGGCGCGCACAGCACCGTCCGCGAGCGGCTGGGCATCGACATGCTCGGACGCGGCGGCTTCGCCGACTGCGTCACCATCTACTTCAAGGCCGACGTCCGGGAGATGCTCGGCGACCGCAACCTCAGCGTGGTGTACGTCAACCATCCCGAGCTGCTGGGGTTCTTCCGGTTCTCGATCTCCGCCGACTCCGGGTTCCTCGCCGTCTTCTCGACCACGGGCCCGGACGGCTCCCGCGACGGCAACGTCGGGGAGGGCATCAGCGCCGCCCGGTGCGCCGACCTGGTGCGCACGGCGCTCGGTGCCGGGCCCGATTTCCCCGTCGAGGTCGACAACGTGCAGAGGTGGAACGCGGCCGCCGCGGCCGCCGCGCGGTTCCGGGACCGGCGCGTCTTCCTCGCCGGGGACGCCGCGCACGTCATGCCGCCGACCGGCGGGTTCGGCGGCAACACCGGTATCGCCGACGCGCACAACCTCGCCTGGAAGCTCGCCATGGTGCACGGCGGCGCGGCGGGGCCGCGGCTCCTGGACACCTATGACACGGAACGCAGGCCGATCTCCCATCTCACCGTCGAGCAGGCGTACACGCGCTACGTCTTGAGGGTGGACTCCTCCCTCCCCAAGGACGACCTGAGGGATCCGCTCGACGACGCGTCCATCGAGCTGGGCTTCGTCTACGGGGCGGCCGAGGCCGCCGACCCTCACGCGGCCGCGGAGGAGCCGCCCCTGGAGGACCCGCGGAACCCCACCGGACGGGCCGGCACCCGGGCACCGCACCTCCCGCTCGAACAGGACGGCGCGCCGATCTCGACGCACGACCTCTTCGGTGACGGCTTCGTCCTGCTCGCCGGCCCCGGCGGCCGGGCGTGGTGCGAGGCCGCCGCCTCGGTCGCCGCGTCCCGGGGCGTCCCGCTGACGGCCCACACCGTCGCCGCCGCCGGCCCGCTCGCCGACAAGGAGGAGCGTTTCGCGGACGTCTACGGGATCGGTTCCCTCGGGGCCGTCGTCGTCCGGCCCGACCGCGTCATCGGCTGGCGGACGGCGGACCCCACCGACGATCCTCACGGCACGATCGAGGACGTCATGAACCGGCTTCTCTTCCGCTAGCACTGGGAAACGGGGCGGGCCCGGACGAGTGTGCCGGGCCCGCCCCGGTCCTCGGATCGCCAGATCTTGGTTCGTTCTCGGGTAGACCTGTGTCGCCAGTGCTCACCGAAGGAAGGAACACGTTGTGGCGGATCACAGCCTGCAGGGGAAGTCGGCCATCGTCACCGGCGGCGCGTCCGGGATCGGAGTGGCCATCGCGAGGCTGTTCGTCGCGCGCGGCGCCCGGGTCGTCATCGTCGACCTGCAGCGGGAGGCCGGAGAGGAACTCGCCGGGGAACTGGGCGAGGCCGTGGCCTTCCTGCAGGGGGACGTGTCCGACCCCGCCGTCGCCCGCGCGGCCGTCGCGGCCGCCGTCGAGCGTTTCGGGAAACTGGACGTCCTGGTGAACAACGCCAGCGCGTCACGGCAGAAGCCGTTCGAGGAGCAGACCGACGACGACTGGGACCTCGCCATGGACACGAGCCTGCACGCCACCCGCAACTTCATGCTCGCCGCGCTTCCGGAGCTGCGGAAGACCGGCAACGCGGCGGTCGTCAACTTCGGTTCCGGGGCCGGTCTCGACGGCCAGCGCAACCAGGCCTCCTACGCGGCGGCGAAGGAGGCGATCCGCGGGCTGAGCCGCGTGGTGGCGAACGAGTGGGCGCCGCTGAACATCCGCGTCAACGTGGTCTGCCCGATGGCGCTCACCGCCGGGGTGGCCCGGTGGGCGGAGGCCCGCCCCGAGCAGTACGCGCAGTCCGCGGCCAAGGTGCCCCTGGGCCGCTTCGGCGACCCCGCGAAGGACGTCGCGCCCATCGTCGCCTTCCTCGCGAGCGACGACGCCCAGTACATGACCGGGCAGACCGTCATGGCGGACGGCGGCGCGATCAAACTGCGCTGAGGCCGCGTCCGCGGGGCGCGTCCGCGGGGCCGGCGCCGGCACGGGACGCGGGTCACCGGCGCGCGAGCAGGAACGCGTCGATGGCCGTGCGCGGCCCCTCGCCGGTGGCGACCTCCCGCGTCCTGGGCTCCGACCGCAGGATCCGGAGACCGCTCCCGTCGATGTCGGACGCCGCGTCCCGCGCGGTGTACAGCACGGCGGGGTCCTGGGGCCCGCCGGTGCCGTGCGCCAGGTTGTCGCTGTCATGGGCCACGACGAGCAGCAGCCCGCCGGGCGCCACCGCGTCGGCGGCGGCGCGCAGGGCGGGGCGCCGCACCTGCTCGCCGACCTGCAGATAGGCGACGATCACCAGGTCGGCGGAGTGGCGGGCCGGGGTGTGCTCGCGCAGGTCGGCCTCGACCAGCCGGAGCCGGCCGGCGTGTTCGCCGAGCCGGTGCTCGGCGAGCGACCGGGCGCGGGCGAGCCCGACGGCGGAGAAGTCGACCGCGGTGACCGTCCAGCCGCGCTCGGCGAGCCACAGCGCGTTGCGGCCCTCGCCCGCGGCCAGGTCGAGGGCGCGGCCCGGCGGCAGGCCGGCCGCGACCTCCTCGACCCATCGGTTCGGCCCCGCCGACCAGACCAGTTCGCCGCCGGCGTACCGGCGGTCCCACCCCGAGCTGTCCACGGCTTCCTCCTCCTCGTCCCGCCCGGCCCGGCCCGCGGGCCGGGCCGGCCACGCCGAGCGGGCGTCGGGAACAGTCTCTCCCGCCGGGCCCGGCCTACCCGGCCGCGGCCGGCACCTGCTGGGTCACCACGATCGCGGCCATCACCAGGACGAACCAGCCGAAGGCCCGGCGGAGCCGCTCCGGGTCGACGCGCCCGGCCAGGTGCGAACCGGCGAAGCCGCCGAGCACCGCCGCGCCGGCCACCGCGAGGGTCAGCGGCCAGTCGAGGTCGACGCCGGCGAGGTATCCGGCCAGCCCGGCGAAGGACTTCATCGCGATGACCAGCAGCGAGGTGCCGACCGCGGCGGGCATGGACAGGCCGCCGAGCAGGACGAGCGCGGGCACGACGAGGAAGCCTCCGCCCGCTCCGACCAGCCCGGTGACCAGCCCGACGGCCACCCCTTCGGCCAGGATCCGCAGGACCGGGCGTTCGGCGGGCCCGCCCGCGGGGGCGGGGCGGCTTCGCAGCATCGCGACCGCGGTGACGGCCATCATCACGGCGAAGGCCGCCAGCAGCACACCGCCCGGCAGCAGGGCGGCCAGCCGTCCGCCCGCGTAGGCGCCCGCCATGCCCGCGCCGCCGAACAGCAGCCCGGTGCGCCAGCGGACGCGGCCGGCGCGGGCGTGCGGCAGGACGCCGGCCAGCGAGGTCGCGCCCACCACGAACAGCGACATCGCGATCGCCTGCTTGGTCTCGACCCCGGCCACGTAGATCAGGACCGGCACGGTGAGGATGGATCCCCCGCCGCCGAGCAGGCCGAGCGAGACGCCGACGGCGAGCGCGGCGAGCAGGGTCAGCGCGAGCGTCAACACGACCGCCCGTCCCGCAGGAGCGCGACCATGTCCTCCGCGTCGCAGGCCGACGCGCGGTTGAAGGGCAGCTTGGCGAGGAGCATGCCCATCATGCACGTATTGGTCAGGGCGGCGATCGCCAGGCCGGCGCCGATCGCGGCGGCCAGCCATTGCAGGCCCGGCACGACGAGGCCGCCGACGACGCCGGTCAGCACGAGCAGCCCGGCGACCAGGCGCACCTGCCGTTCCAGGTCCCACCGGGACCGGTTCCGGTTGAGCGGCGCGCCCGCCGCCTCCCAGGCGACGATTCCGCCGTCCAGGACGTGCACGCCGGTCATGCCCGCCTCGACGAGCGCCCGCTCGGCCTGGGCGGCGCGGCCGCCGGTCCGGCAGACCAGCACCACCTCGTCCAGGGAGCCGCGCAGCTCGGCGCCGTGCTCGCGCAGCGTGTCCAGGGGGACGTTGTAGGAACCGGGGATGTGCAAGGCGGCGAACTCGGCGGGGGTGCGCACGTCCAGCAGGCGCGGCGCGTCCGGGGCCGCGACGAGGTCGCGCAGGGACGCGGCGTCGATCTTCGGGGACAAGCGGGGCATGTGAGCTTCTTCCTCGTTAGGAGACCGGTCCCGAACCCAGCGGGGGCCGGAACCGGAGACCGGTGGTCTGGTGACGGTGATGCGGCGGCCGGTGCCGGTGTCAGGCGGCGGCCGCGACGAGCGGCAGGCCGGCGCGGGCGCTCGCGGCGTACTCGTCGTCGATGGCGACCACGCGCCGTCCGGCGGCGGCCAGCAGCGAGGCGGCGATGGCGGCGCGGTAGCCGCCCGCGCAGTGCACCCACACCTCGCCGTCCGGCACCTCGTCCAGGCGCCGCGGCAGGTCCTGCAGCGGGATGTGCACGGCGCCGTCGATGTGCGACGCGCCCCATTCCAGGGCGCGGCGGACGTCCAGCACCACGACCGGGCGGTGGTGCCGGACGGCGGCGAGTTCCTCGAACGACGCCCGCGGGAAGGACGCGAGGCCCTCCCCGCCCGCCCAGCGTTCCGGGCCGCCGGTGGCCGACGCGGCCGGGCGGTCGATGCCGATGCGGACCAGTTCGCGCTGGGCGGCCGCCACGTCCTCGGGCGTCTCCCCCAGCAGCGTCAGCGGTGTGCCCCACGGGACGAGCCAGCCGAGGTAGGTCGCGAAACCGCCGTCCAGCCCGAAGTTGAGCGTGCCCGCCAGGTGCCCGGCCGCGAAGGCCGTGCGGGTCCGCAGGTCGACGACCCACTCCCCCGCCCCGATGCGGCGGCGCAGTTCGGCGGCGTCCGCGCGGCGCGGTTCCGACAGGTCCGGCGCCTCGGGTCCCGCGGTGTTGGCCGGCTCCATGTGGGCGTAGTAGGCCGGCCAGGCGTCCAGGCCGTCCAGCAGGTTCTCCACGTACTCCCGCTCGTCCAGGACGAGTGCCGGGTTGGTGCGCTTCTCCTGCCCGAGCGTCGACGCCTCGGCCTCCGCCTGGGTGGCCGAGCAGAAGCTGCCGAACCCGTGGGTGGGGAAGATCTCGGCGTCGTCCGGCAGTTCGCGCGCCAACCGCTGGGCCGACCCGTACTGCGCCGTCACCAGGTCGTGCGTGTGGGCCGGTCCGAGCAGGTCCGGCCGTCCGGTGGACCCGTACAGCAGCGACCCGCCGGTGAACACCGCGGGCGCCCGGCCCGGAGCCTCCAGGACGTAGGCGAGGTGCGTGAACGTGTGGCCCGGAGTCGCCAGGACCCGCACCCGCATCCGCGCGCCGACCTCGATGACGTCGCCGTCGGCCACCGCGTCGTGCTCGAACTCCACCGGATCGGCCGCGTTGACGTGGTAGGCGGCCCCCGTCGCCCGGGCCAGCGCCAGGCCGCCGGTCACATAGTCGTTGTGGATGTGGGTCTCGAAGACGTCGGCGACCGCCACGTCCCGTGCCTCGGCCAGGGCGAGCACGCGGTCGATGTCGCGCTGCGGGTCGACCGCGAACGCGACCTCGCCGTCGGTGACGAAGTAGCTGCGGTCCCCCAGCGTGGGGGTGTCGATCGGAACGATCTCGATCATTGGACTGCCTCTCTCCACTCGTCGGGCGGCGTTCTCGCGCATCCCGTGCGCGGGCCGGGCGTCCGTCGCAGCCCACCCGGACATACCCCATGGGGTATGCAGGAGGCAGGGTAGGTGAAGGACGCGGCGCTGCGCAAATACCCCGTGGGGTATCACTCGATACCCTCTGGGGTATCACCGAACCCTGCGGGGAAGGTTCCGGGGGGGCGCGCGCCTTATACCCTGGGCGGTATAGGAGGGGGAGCGACGTGAAATTCGAGGCGGACTCGCTGGCCGACGTCCTGGTGCGGCTGCGGCGTGCGCAGGGGCAGCTCGGCGGCGTCATCCAGATGATCGAGAACGAGCGGGACTGCAAGGACGTGATCGCCCAGCTCGCGGCGGTCTCCCGGGCACTGGACCGGGCCGGATTCAAGATCATCGCAACGGGTCTGGAGCAGTGCGTCCAGGAGGGCGCGGACCCCGCGCAGGCCAAACTGGACCGCGCCCAACTGGAGAAGCTCTTCATGAGCCTCGCCTGACCGGCGCGCGGGCTTCCGCGGGTGCGGCGGGCGGACGATCACCGGCACGCCGAGTGCCACGGCACCGGCGTGGATTCCCACCCGCCGAGCAAGAGGTTCATAGCGGCCAATTCGGGCGGCGGGGACGGGAACGGCCCGCGCCGCCTTCCGGATCGGCACCGCCATCGCCTTGGCGGCGGCCTGCCCGGGATTGCCGTGGATCTGCGCCGAGCCCATTGTCGCGGCGAACCAGCCGTATCCTGCGGGGCGGCTTTAAGGATTGGGCTCGGGTAAGCGGGATTTGCGCGACCGGCCGGACGGCGGTCGGCTCCGGGTCGGAGCCCTCTGCGGGCTCCGCCGGAGCGACATGCCGCGCCGCCGAGCGTTGGCACGGCGCGAAGGAAAGGGCGCGGCCCGGGTTTCGGGCGGCGGGTCAGCTCATCGCGCCGCCTCGTACTGCTCGATCACCGTCGCGGGGATCCGGCCACGGTCGTTGATCTTGATGCCGTTGTCCTTCGCCCACTGGCGGATCTCGGCGCTGCGCTCGCGGACATTGGTCCCGCGGGCCGCGGTCCGGCCGCCCCGGGCGGTCTTCAGCCGGCGGCCGCTCTCCATGTAGCCGTGCAGCATCCCGCGGAGCTTGCCCGCGTTGTCCTCGCTGAGGTCGATCTCATATGTCCTGCCGTCGATGGCGAACGACACCGTCTCGTCGGCCGCACCTCCGTCGAGGTCGTCCGTCATGATGATGCGAACCTTCTGCGCCATGTGCGCTCCCCGTCTCGTCGTTCTACCGAATGACCCGACCGTAGCCGATTCGGCCACAACATGACCCGTCGAGAAGAGCGCGGCGCCGCTCCCGGCGGGTCCGGCCGCCGCCGCGCGCGGCAGTTGGGAACCGCCGGCGGATTTGCGCCCGAACGCCGGTGGCCGCCGGTTCCCTATTCAATTACCGCGCATTCGGCCGCCCGTCGTCCGCGGCACCGTCCGCGGCACCGTCCGGAGCACCTCTACAATTCCCGGGTGACCGCTTACAGTGATCTTGATCCGTTCGGGGACCTCGACGCCTCCGCGCTGCCTCCGCGCCAGCAGCGGATCCTGGCCGTGATCGGGGACTGGGTGGTCAGGTACGGGTACGCGCCGAGCACGCGCCAGATCGGCGACGCCGTCGGGCTGCGGTCGCCGTCGTCGGTGTCGCGGCACCTGGCGAGCCTGGAGGACAAGGGGTTCCTGCGGCGCGGCGGCGCGGTGTCGCGGCCGATCGACACGCGCGTGTTCCTCCGGGAGCGTCCGGTCCGGGAGTCGTCCAGCGGCCCGGTGACCGTGCCCGTGGTGGGGCACATCGCCGCCGGCACCCCCATCACGGCCGAGGAGCACGTCGAGGACACGCTGGCGCTCCCCCGCGAGATCACCGGGCGCGGCACCGTCTTCGGGCTGCGGGTGCGGGGCGACTCGATGATCGGCGCCGCGATCTGCGACGGGGACATCGTCGTGGTCCGCCGGCAGCAGGAGGCCCACTCCGGCCAGATCGTCGCCGCCATGATCGACGACGAGGCCACCGTGAAGGTGTACCGGCGCCGCGACGGCCACGTGCGGCTCGAACCGCGCAACCCCGCCTACGACGTCATCGACGGCGACCGGGCCGCCGTGCTCGGGGTCGTCGTCTCGGTCATCCGCAACTGCTGACGCCGGCGCGGCCGGGCCCGCGCGGGGGCGTGGGAAGCTGGTCGGGTGAGCTCTGCAGGCGGGAGGGCCGGTGCCCAGCGCGCCATGGGCAGGCCGCGGGTGACCTCGCCGGTCGCCCTGGAGCGGCTGGCCTTCGAGTTGTTCGCGCGCAAGGGGTTCGACGCGACCACGGTGGACGACATCGCGGCGGCGGCCGGGATCGGGCGGCGGACGTTCTTCCGGTACTTCGCGTCGAAGAACGGCCTCGTCTGGGGTGACTTCGACGGCCGGCTGCGGTGGCTGCGCGCCCTGTTCGCCGAGGCCGATCCGGGCGTGCCGGCGATGGAGGCGGTGCGCAAGGCCGTGGTGGAGTTCAACCGGTTCGATCCGCGGGAAGTGCCCTGGCACCGGCAGCGCATGCAGCTCATCCTCGGGGTGCCGACGCTGCAGGCCGACGCGACCCTGCGCTACGCGTCCTGGCGGGCGGTCGTCACGGAGTTCGTGGCCGGGCGCACCGGCCGGCCGGCGTCGGCGATGGTCCCCCAGCTCGCCGGGCACGTCACGCTGGCCGCCGCCGTCTCGGCCTACGAGCAGTGGCTGGCGGGCGGGGAGGAGACGGCGCTGTCCGACCTCCTGGACGAGGCGATCCGGCATGTGGCGACCGGCCTGGCGGCCGTCCTGGACGGCGCCGCCGCCACCGCGGAGTAGCCGCCGCCCTTCCTTTTTGGCACTCGATGCACTTAGTATCCGAGCCAAGGCCACCGGCCCGGAGCCCCGCCCTGAGGAGGACGTCTTGGACACCACCGAGCTCACCGACCAGATCGAGGACGGGACGCAGGACGAGTCCGCGGAGGGCGAACTCGCCGAATCCCTGATCGAGGAGGTCTCGATCGACGGCATGTGCGGCGTCTACTAGACCGCCGCCATGCCGGGGATCGATCTCGACCGCGCCTGGGACCTGCATCCGCAGGTCTCGGTGCGCCCCGAACCGTTCGGCGCGCTGCTCTACCACTTCGGCACCCGCAAGCTGTCGTTCCTGAAGGACCGCCGGCTGCTGGACGTCGTGCGGAACCTGCGGGACGCGCCCACCGCCCGGGACGCCTGCACGCGGGCCGAGGTCCCCGCGTCCGACCTGCCCCGGTACGGCGCCGCGCTCGGCGCCCTCGCCCGCTCGGCCATGCTCGTGGAAAGGACGCCATGACAGCGCAGACCCCGGTAGCGGAGAGCGGCGGGCCCCGGCCCGGGGCGCGGCTGGTCGACCTGTTCGAGTACGGGCTCGACTCGCCGATCTGCCTGACCTGGGAACTGACCTACGCCTGCAACCTGTCGTGCGCGCACTGCCTGTCCAGTTCGGGGCGGCGCGACCCGCGCGAGCTGTCCACGGCCGAGGCCAAGGCCGTCATCGACGAGCTGGAGGCCATGCAGGTCTTCTACGTCAACATCGGCGGCGGCGAGCCGACCGTCCGGCCCGACTTCTGGGAGCTGCTGGACTACGCCACCGCCCACCACGTGGGCGTGAAGTTCTCGACCAACGGGGTGCGCATCACCCCGGAGGCGGCGCGGCGGCTGGCCGCCAACGACTACGTCGACGTGCAGATCTCGCTGGACGGGGCGACCGCCGAGGTCAACGACGCGATCCGCGGCGCCGGCTCCTACGACACCGCCATGCGCGCGATGCGCAACCTCGCCGACGCGGGCATGAAGAACTTCAAGCTGTCGGTGGTGTGCACCCGGCACAACATCCCGCAGATGGACGAGTTCAAGGCGATCGCCGACACCTACGGCGCGCAGTTGCGGCTGACGCGGTTGCGTCCGTCCGGCCGGGGCGCCGACGTGTGGGACGAGCTGCACCCCACGCAGGCGCAGCAGCGGGAGCTGTACGACTGGCTCGTCGCGCACGGCGACGATGTGCTGACCGGCGACTCCTTCTTCCACCTGTCGGCCTACGGGCAGTCGCTGCCGGGGCTGAACCTGTGCGGCGCCGGGCGGGTGGTGTGCCTGATCGACCCGGTCGGGGACGTCTACGCCTGCCCGTTCGCCATCCACGAGGAGTTCCTGGCCGGGAACGTCCGCGGCGCCGGCGGGTTCACCGGGGTCTGGCGGGAGTCGCGGCTGTTCCAGGACCTGCGGGAGCCGCAGAACGGCGGCGCGTGCACCTCGTGCGCGTTCTACGACACCTGCAAGGGCGGCTGCATGGCGGCCAAGTTCTTCACCGGCCTGCCCCTGGACGGCCCCGACCCCGAATGCGTCCAGGGCCACGGCGAGAAGCTGCTCGCCGGACGGCCGCAGGACCGGGCCGGCATCCCGAAGCCGTCCGCCGACCACTCCCACCGCACCGCGCCCCGCCGGACGGGACCGGTGCCGGTGAAGCTCACCCGCCGCCCCGGCCTGGACCGCCCGCCGGTGAGCGACTGCGCCGAAGACCCCCTCGCGGGCCTGCGGCTCAGCTGACCCCGCCTTCCGCCCGACGCCAACTCCGCCTGGAGACGACACCATGCCGCTGAAGAACCCTTGGTTCGAAACCGTCGCCGAGGCCCAGCGCCGGGCCAAGAAGCGGCTGCCCTCCATGGTGTACGGCGCGCTGGTCGCCGGGTCGGAGCGCGGCCGGACCGTCGACGGCAACACCGCCGCGTTCGCCGAGCTGGGGTTCGCGCCGCACGTCGCCGGCCACCACGCGGACCGGGACCTGGCCACCACGGTGCTGGGCGTGGAGACCTCGATGCCGGTGCTGATCTCCCCCACCGGAGTCCAGGCCGTGCACCCGGACGGCGAGGTCGCGGTGGCCCGCGCCGCCGCCAACCGGGGCGTGATCATGGGGCTGAGCTCGTTCGCGAGCAAGCCGGTCGAAGAGGTCGCCGAGGCCAACCCGAACGTCTTCTTCCAGCTGTACTGGAGCGGCGACCGCGACACCATGGTCCAGCGCATGGACCGCGCCCGGCGGGCGGGCGCCAAGGCGCTCATCGCCACGCTCGACTGGTCGTTCTCCAACGGCCGCGACTGGGGCAGCCCGCAGATCCCCGAGCGGATCGACCTCAGGACCGCGGTGAAGATGGCGCCGGGCGTCCTGCCGCACCCCGGCTGGCTGTGGCGGTTCGCCAGGACCGGGCGCATCCCCGACCTCACCACCCCCAACCTCAAGCCGCCGAGCGGCCCGGCCCCCACCTTCTTCGGCGCCTACGGCGAATGGATGCAGACCCCGCCGCCCACCTGGGAGGACGTGGCCTGGCTCCGCAAGGAGTGGGGCGGGCCGTTCCTGCTCAAGGGCGTCACCCGCGTCGACGACGCCAAGAAGGCCGCCGACGCCGGCGTCACGGCGCTGTCGGTGTCCAACCACGGCGGCAACAACCTCGACACCACGCCCGCCACCATCCGCGTGCTGCCGTCCATCGCCGAAGCGGTCGGCGACCAGGTCGAGGTCCTGCTGGACGGCGGTGTCCGGCGCGGCGGCGACGTCGCCAAGGCGCTCGCCCTCGGTGCCCGCGCCGTCCTCATCGGCCGCGCCTACCTGTGGGGCCTGGCCGCCAACGGGCAGGCGGGGGTCGAGAACGTCCTGGACATCATGCGCGGCGGCCTCGACTCCGCCGTGCTCGGCCTCGGCCGCTCCAGCGTCCACGAGCTCTGCCGCGACGACCTCCACGTCCCGCCCGGCTTCGCGCTGACGCTGGGCGGCGAACCGGGCTCCGGCCGTCCCGCGGGCTGACGTGGCCCGAGACCGTGAGCTGGCGGGAGCGGCCTGGCCGGGCGTCGGCGCCGATCCGCTGGTCCTGGTCCCGGTCGGCTCGACCGAGCAGCACGGACCGCACCTCCCCCTCTCCACCGACACCGTGATCGCCCGGGCCGTCGCCGAGGGCGCCGCCCGGGCGCTGCCCGGGGAGGGGGTGCTGGTGGCGCCGGCGATCCCCTACGGCGCCAGCGGCGAGCACGCCGGCTTCCCCGGCACGGTCTCGATCGGCCACGCGGCGCTGGACGCGCTGCTCGTGGAGACGGTGCGCTCGCTGGCGCTGTGGGCCGGAAGGGTCGTCTTCGTCAACGGCCACGGCGGCAACGTCCCCACTCTCGACGCCGCCGTGGGCCGGATGCGCGCCGAGGGCCACGACGCGGCCTGGACGGGGTGCGAAGCCTCCGGCGGCGACGCCCACGCCGGATTCACCGAGACCTCGGTCATGCTGCACCTGGCACCGCACCTGGTCCGGCCGTTCGAAACCGTCACCGGCAACACGCGCCCGCTGGCGGAGCTGATGCCCGACCTGGTCGCCGGGGGCGTCCGCGCCGCCTCCCCCTCCGGTGTGCTCGGCGACCCGGCGGGGGCGTCCGCCGCCCAGGGCCGCGAGATCACGGCGGCCATGGTGGCGGCCGTCGCCGGGCGTGTCGAGAGAGGCCGCGCGGACGCCCGCGGCCGCCTCCTGGAACCCGGCGCCCCGTCCCCGGGGCCGCGGCCATGAGCGGCCGGCGCTCCTGGCCGCTTCCCGCGGACTTCCCCGTGGCGCTGGACGCGGACACCTCCCTCTGGGCGGACGGGCTCGTGGCGACCGGCGGCTCGCCGTGGCGGCTGGTGCGCCTGCACGAGGCCGCCCGCCCGTATCTCGCGGCGCTGCGCCGCGCCGGCGCGGGAGGGCTGGCCGACCCCTCGCCCACCGGGCGCGCGCTCGCCCGCCGGCTCCTCGACTACGGGCTGGCCCGGCCGGTCCCGGCCCCGCGCCCCGGCCCGCACGACGTGACGGTCGTGATCCCGGCCTTCGGACGGGCCGGCGAGCTGGAGCGGTGCCTGGCCTCCGTCGCGGGCGTCCCGGCGATCGTCGTGGACGACGGCTCGCCGGACCCGGGACCGCTGCGCCGCGCCGCCGCCGCGCACGGCGCCCGCCTCGTCCGGCACGACCGCAACCGCGGGCCCGCCGCCGCGCGCAACACCGGCCTGCGGCTCGCCCGGACCCCGTTCGTGGCGTTCGTGGACTCCGACTGCCGCCCCGCGCCCGGCTGGCTCGACGTCCTCATGCCCCACTTCGACGACCCCCGCGTCGCGGCCGTCGCCCCCCGGATCGTGCCGCGCCCCGGCGACACCCGCCTGCTGGCCCGGTACGAGGCCGCGCGGTCGTCGCTCGACCTGGGCCTGCGGCCCGCGCTGGTGCGTCCGGGCGGCAGGCTCGGCTTCGTGCCCACCGCGACCCTGCTGGTGCGCGCGGCGGCGCTCGACGGCTGCGTCTTCGACGAGGACCTGCGGCTCGGCGAGGACGTCGACCTCGTCTGGCGGCTGAGCGACCGCGGGTGGAACGTCCGCTACGAGCCGGCGACCCTCGTCGCGCACACGCCGCGGCTGCACCCGGTGGCGTGGGCGAGGCGGCGCCACGAGTACGGCACGTCCGCCGCCGGCCTGGCCCGCCGCCACCCGGGCAGGCTCGCGCCGGCCCGTCCCTCGGTCTGGAACCTCGCCGCATTCGGGCTGCTCGCCCGGGGGCGCCCGGTCCCGGCGGCCGCGTGCGCGGGGCTCGCCACCGCGCTGCTGGCCAAGCGCCTGTCGGGGCTGCCGACCGGATGGGACCTCGCCGCCGCCATCGTCGCCAAGGGCGCCGCCGCCGACGCCGCCACGCTCGGGCAGATGCTGCGCCGCGAATGGTGGCCCGTCGGGCTGGTCGCGCTGGCCGCGTCCCCGCGCAGCCGCGCCGCCCGCGCGGCGACGGCGCTCATGGCCGCGCCCATCGCGCTGGAGTGGGTGACGCGGCGCCCCGCCATCGGCCCGGTCCGCTACGCCGCCCTGCGCCTGGCGGAGGACGTCGCCTACGGGTCCGGTGTCACGGCGTCGGCGGCGCGCGCCCGCTCCGCCGCCCCCCTGCTCCCCGACATCCGTCTCCCCCGCCGCTCGTGAACCGGGCGCCGCCATGACAAGATGGAAACGGTGTTTCCATTAAGGGAGTGGTCGGGTGCGGTACGTCGTGATCGGATGCGGGAACGTCGGCATGGAACTCGCCCGGCGGTGGCTCGCCCAGGGGCACGAGGTCGTCGGGACGACCACGTCGCCGGAGCGGGCCGGTGAGCTGCGGGAGGTCTGCTCGGACGTCGCCGTGCTGCGGGGCTCCGACCAGGCGGCGGTGGAGGCGGCGACGCGCGGCGCCGACGCGGTGGTCCTGACGGTGAGCCCGCGGATGTCGCGGGCCTTCGACGCCTCCCAGCGTGTCGCCGAGTACCACGACACGCTCACCGCGAGCGCGCGGACCGCCGTGGCCGTCCATCCGCGGGTGGTCTTCACCAGTTCGGGGTCGGTCTACGGCGCCGGGAGCGGAACGCTGATCGACGAGACCGCCCCGACGACGCCCGACGAGGACGCGTCGCCGCGCAACTTCATCGCTGCGGAGGAGGCGGTGCTGGCGTCGCCGGGCGGCGCCGTGCTGCGCATCCCGGACGTGTACGGCCACCCCCGCGACATCGACTACCCGGCGCGGGTGAGGTTCGCCCATGAGGTGCTCGGCGGCAGCGTCCCGTTCTCGGCCGGGGCCCTGCTGTACCGGATCGACTACCGGGACGCGGCGGCGGCGCTCGACTTCGTCGTGAGCGAGGGGCTGACCGGTGCCTTCAACGCCTTCCCCGACGCGGCCGTGCCGCCGACGAACGCGGCGGCGTTCGGCGAGATCTGCGCGGCCGAGGGGCTGCCGGACCTGTCCTACCGGGGCGAGATCAGGACTCCGGAGGTACCGGTGACGTCGGCGCGGCTACGCGCGGCGGGGTTCGCGTTCGCGCACTGAGGCCAGGTGCCGTCCGGCCAGGCGGCCGAAGGCGAGTGCGGGCGTGAGGCACATGCCGGAGCAGAACGCGTTGCCGTTGACGGCGGCCGAGCCGATGACCTCCCCCACCGCGTACAGGCCGGGGATGGCGCGGCCGCCCTCGCGGCGCACCCGGAGCCGGGTGTCGACGTCGAGGCCCGCGAAGGTGATCAGCGTGACGGGCCGGTTCTCGACGGCGTAGAACGGCGGCTCGGCGATCGGCGCGGGCAGGTGCCGGCGGCCGAACGCGGCGTCGGTCCCGGCGGCGACGGCGGCGTTGTAGCGCGCCAGTTCGGCGGTGAGGCCGGCCGGGTCGACGCCCGCGAGCCGCGCCAGCGCGGCGGGGTCGCCGGCGCGGTGCACGCCGCGGCGGCGGCCGCACCGGGCGTCCAGGTCGGCGGGGCTCCACCCGTGGACCATGGGACGGGACTCGCGCAGCGCCCGCGCGTCGAAGACCATCCAGAAGGTCATCCGGTCGATACCGGTCAGCACCCGCTCCTTGCGGTCGATGCTCGGCTCGTCCTCCGCGATCCACCGCCGGCCGTGCCGGTCCACGTAGATCTCCCACGGCGGCCGTTCGGGTGCGACCAGCTGCGGGCGGTTCAGCCAGTCCACCCGCGGGTCGTCGCCCTCCGGGGGCAGGCCGCCGAACGTCGGGATGTACCGGCCGCGGCCCTGCAGCGCGGCACCGATCCGGCGGGCCATGAGCAGGCCGTCGCCGGTCGAGGTCGGCGCGGCCGAGGTCGTCAGCGGCGCGCCCTCCAGTTCGCTGAACAGGTCGGGGGCGTGGCCGAAGCCGCCGGTCGCGAGCACGACGGCCGGCGCCCGCTCGGCGCGGCCGGCGAGCACGCCGGTGACGGCTCCGCCCTCGGTGAGCAGCCGGGTGGCGCGGGCCCCGCGGCGCACCTCGATCCGGCCGGCCGCGACGTGCGGCGCCAGCAGGCGGCGCAGCGCCCGGAGGATCGCGGGGCCGCCCGGCGTCTCGGCCGCGTGGACGGTGCGCGGCGTCGTGTACGGCTCGTGCCCGTACACGACGCGGGGCGTGGCGGGGTCGATCTCGTAGCCCGCCGCGAAGAGCCACTCCAGGACGGCGGGCTGCTCGCCGAGCGTGAGCCGGGTGAGGTCCTCCCGCCCGGTGCCCCGGCTGATCCGCCGGATGTCGGCGTGGTGCCGTCCGGGGTCGTCGGCGATGCCGCGTTCCCGCTGGGCGGAGAACCCCCCGGCGGACAGGTGCCCGCCCGAGTACGGCAGCGCCCCGCCGATGTCGGCCGCCTTCTCCAGGACGAGCACCCGCGCGCCGCCGCCGGCGGCCTCGATCGCGCAGGCCAGCCCGCCCGGCCCGGCTCCGACGACGATCGCGTCGAACGCCATCGCACCTCCCGATGTTTCGCTGAGGGATACAGTGTTTCTATCTATCCGGACACGGTCAAGGCGCACTCTTGCCGAGATTGGGAAACGATGTTTCCATTAGCGAAACGGATGACCGGAGAACGGAGACACCCACGTGCGACCCCATGTCGAGCTGATCCAGGAAGACGACTACGTCCGGCACGCCGCCGAACTGCCGGGCGGCGAGGGAAGGGCGAGCGAGCGCCGCCTGTCGGTGGACGAGGAGGACGGCTCCTCCTCGCTGCGGCTGGACTTCCACACCCGCTGGGGGCGCGGCCCGGGCATCCACCACGCGAACACCGAGTACTACGTCCTCGACGGGTCGATGACCTACGGGGGCCGCGAGATCGGCAAGGGCGGCTACGTGTACGCGCCCAAGGGCGTGCCCGCCGACGCCATCACCTTCGCCGAGGGCACCCGCGTCCTGCACTACCGCGAGTACGGCGACGCGGGGTTCGACCCAGTCGACGGCCTCGGCGCGCCCCGCTGGAAGGACGCCCGCGAGGACGTCATCGTCGTCGACAGCGACGCCATGCGGTGGGACGCGGTGCCCAACGCCGGCCCCATGCCCGGCCTGTTCATCAAGTACCTGCACGTCGACCCGGTCAGCGGCTTCTACACCAGGCTCGTGCACGCGCAGGAGGGCTGGACCGACCACAGGCTCGCCCACCATCCCTGCTACGAGGAGGCCTACACCGTCCAGGGGCACATGGAGTACAACTTCGGCACCCTCGACCTGGGCACCTACTTCTTCCGTCCCGCGCGGGTGAAGCACGGGCACTTCACCACCCAGGAGGGCGGCGCGACCTGGCTCCTGCGCTCGGACGGCGAACTCCTCAACTGGTACACGCAGAACGAGTGGGTGCGGTGGGGCGGCGAGGCCGTCAACTACGGCCCCGGAGGCGGCCGGATGCGCTGGTCGACGGCGTCGCACGACCTCGGCCGCGGGACGGAGGGCCGTTCCGAGCGCGACCTGAAGGAGCTTCAGGAGGCGGTGCGCTACCAGCGTGAGCTGGGCGAGAACGACGACGACTACGTCCAGCACGGCCACGGCACCGACCGGAGCGTCCTCGCCATCGCCAAGGCCCTCGACGCGGCGCGCCTGCAGGGCGGCCACGACCATGACCATGACCACGAGCACGACCACGAGCACCCCGAGCTGGACTGGGGCGCGGACCCCACGGCGCTGGAGCACCCGGACGAGCGCACCGACGACCTGCGCCACACCTGGGGCGCGGGCCGGCCGTGGCGGAAGGGCACGCCCGTCCCGGCCCCGATCCTGTCCAGCCGCCCGGTGCGCAGCCGGTCCACCGGCCGCTGGGACGGCGACGGGATGTAGCGGCGGGCGAGCCCCCGCAGGCCGGTCCCTCGGACCCCGCGGGGGCTCGCCTCCGTCCGTGTCAGCGGTCGTAGCGGACGGTGACGGCGTGGTCGACGGCGTCACCGATGCCCCACAGCCAGACGCCCGACCAGACGTCGCCCAGGACGGTGCGCAGGAACATGGCGCTCCACCGGGCTGACGCCTTGACGCTCGTCTCCTGGGAGACCGTCTGGGCGGACGGGTCCGGTGCCGCTCCCGCCGGGTTCTGCGTGTCCGTGATCCCGTAGTGGTTGGCGCCGGTCACCGACACGAGCATCTTCGGCGGCGACTGGATCGCGGCGTAGGTGCCCTCCGCCGCCGCGGGCGCCGCCATGCCGTCCGCGGTCCCCTGCACGAGGGCGACCGGGACGGTGTTGGCGACGGGCGGGTTGACCGTCCCGCCCGGCGGGGTGTTGTTCGTGCCGAACAGGGCGGCGCCCTTCAACTCGGCCGGCGCGGGGACCGGCGCGCCGCAGAACGGCGGCGAGCAGACGCCCGTGGTCAGGGTGAGCGCCGCCGCCCCGCCGAAGGAGTGGCCGAGCAGCACCAGCGAGCCGGTGTCGATCCTGCCCTTGAGCGGTGAGGCGGCGCGGGCGTCCTCGGTGCGCGCCCAGTCGACGGTCCAGGACGCCTGGACCCCCTCGGGGAACAGGCCGCTCTGCCCGAAGATGACGCGGTGGTGGTCGGGCACCACGACGACGAAGCCGTATCCGGCGACCGCCCTGGCGTACTGCGCGTACGCCGACCTGCTCACGTTGGCGCCCTGGAGCAGCAGCGCCACCGGCAGGTCGGCCCGGATGTCGGACGGGGCGGGCGCGTACACGTCCGCCGGGTCGCCGTTGACGGTGGTCGCGAACGCGATGGGGGCGTCCGCGGCGGCCGCCGCGGGGACGGCCGGGAGGACGGCCGCGGCGAGCGCCGCGGCGGCGAGCGGGGCGACCAGGGTGCGGCGCAGGTTCACGAATCGGCCTTCCGGCGGCGGGGGATGATGAGCAGTGCGGCGCCGCCGGCCATGACGAGGGCGGAGGCGACCAGGGCGTAGGTGGGGACGCCGTCGGGGCTGCCGGTGTTGGGCAGGTCCCCGTTGCCGGTCTTGGGGGCGCCCGCGCCGTCGGAACCGCCGGTGCCGCCGGTGCCGCCGTCGTTCTTGCCCCCGCCGCCGCTGCTCGCGGCGAAGGTCACCGGGATCTCGGCGGAGTTGGGGCCCTGGTTCCCGGGCGCGGTGACCGCGATCACGCACGCCCCGGCCTTGGCCGTGCAGTCGACCCCGCCCGCCTTGGCGACGATCTTGAGCTTGGCGTCCTTGGACTTCTCCTTGGTGACGAAGTTGCCGTCGGCGTCCGTCCCGCCGACGAGCGCGGCACCGGTGGCCTGCCCGGCGCAGTCGGTGGGGAGCTTGGGGCCTGGCTTGCACAGGCCCAGCGTCACGAAGGTCTCGTTCGGCGACATGCCGGCCACCTGGACGGTGATCGTGTCGCCCGCCTTCAGCCCGGTGGTCTTGCTCGCGGTGATCTTCGGTGCGGCCAGCGCGGACGGCGCGAACGCGAGCACGGTGGCCGCCGCGATCGCGCCGACGGTGCCGGCTCGCCTTCTGATTCCGGTCACGGTGGTACTCCTTCTGGTCATCGGCTTCTGCGTTGGACGGCGGTGACGATGGCACCGGTGAGGACGAGCAGGGCCGCGGTGGCGGCCCAGAGCGGAGTGGACGGCCCGCCCGTGCCGGGTCCGGCGCTCGCGGCGGGCGCCGCGGACGTCCGGACGGCGGCGCCGCCCTTGAACGAGGACCCCTTGAAGCCGACGCGGACGACGGCCGTGTTGGCGTCCACGACGGACTTCGGCACGGCCCCCGGAAGCGGGGCGGCGCCGATGACGCACTGCTGGGTCATGCAGTCGATACCGCTGAACTCGGCGCGCGTCTTGAGCTTGACTTCGGGGAGCCCTCCCTTGGCGTCGATGTTGACGAACGTCGCGCCGCCACCGAGGTCGCAGTCCTTGAGGCCGTTGGTGTAGCCCTCCCGGCACAGGCCGACGGCGACCGACTTCAGGCCCGGCCGGAACCCGCTCCCGGTGACGGTGATCGCCTCCCCCTCCGCGAGGTCGGTGGTGCGGCTGACCCGCAGCGCGGGCGCCGGGGCGGCGGCGAGGGCGGGGGCGGCCGGGGCGGCGAGCGCCGCCGCGGCGAGCACGAGGGCGATCACTGGGCGGAACCTCCGGTACTGGGGGCGGCGGCCGGCCGGTGGGCCTCGGCGGGCGCGCGGACGGGGATCTCGGTGACGCGGTCGCGTCCGACGGCGTAGGCGCGGCGGGCGAGCGCGTGGACCTCCGGGACGGCGGGCCCGGCGATCAGCACGGCGGTGCCGGTGGCGGCGAGCCGCCGCAGCACGGTGTGCACGGCACCGGCGCACGGGCCGGCGGCGATGCCGTCGACCAGCAGCAGCCGGGGCCGGGTGAGCAGCGCCTCGGCCAGCGAGAGCAGGCCGCGCTGCGCGCCGGTCAGCGCGTCCGGCCGCGCGCCGCCGAGGCCGCGCAGCGCGGGGAAGACGTCCAGGACGGCGCGCGCGGCGGCATGCGGGTCGGCGTGCCCCATGGCGCGCGCGTGGCCGGCCAGTCCCTCGGCGACGGGGCGTCCGTCCGGCACGCGCGGGTCGGGGCCGGCGAGGTGGCAGAGTCCGAGCGCCATCCGCTGCCCGGCGTCCAGGGCGGTCAGGTCGGCACCGCCGAGCCGGACCCCGCCGCGGCAGCGCGCGTGCCCGGCGATCGCCGCCAGCAGCACGCTCCCGCCGCTGCCGGACAGCGCGACCGTCTCCCCCGCCGCCACCGCGAGCCGGACGCGGCGCAGCGGGACCGGGCCGCGCGGCACCGTGAGGCCCCGGACGTCCAGGAACGGGGGCGGCTTCGCGACCTCCGGGCCGCGCACCCGCAGCGCGAGCAGCGCGCCCAGCAGTGGCGGCAGGGCCGTCAGCGCCAGCGCGGTGCCCTCGGCGAGCGACCCGCGCAGGGCGGCGGCGCAGCCGAAGCCGGCGAGCCCGCCCGCCACGGCCGCGGCGCCGGTGAGGCCGGCCGCCGCCAGAAGGCGCGGTTCTGGCAGCGGCCGGAGCGTGGCGGTGTCGAGGGCGGCGGTGGCCAGGCACGCGGCGGCGAGGACGACCGCGAACCCGGCGGCGAGCGCGGCGGGTCCCGGCGCGCTCGCCATCAGCAGGGGCGCGGCCGCGCCGGCGAGCAGCAGCCACGGGACGGTCCGCGCGGCGTCGGCCGCCCGCCGCCCCGCGATCACGAGCACTACCGCCGGAAGCAGCGACCACGCCAGGTACCGGACGGGCTCGGCGCCCACCAGGTCCCAGCGGAAGGTCAGCAGGTGCAGCCCGCCCATGAGCGAGGCCCCGACGCTCCACCCGACCAGCAGGTGGACGGGCAGCGCCGCCCGGACGTCCCGGAGAGCACCCCCCGCCGCGGGGCGGTCGGCGGTGCCGGAGCCGGTGCCGGACCCCGCCCCGGCACCGGCCGCGAGCAGCGCGGCGGCGACGCCCGCGACCAGCAGCGCGGTCCCCGGATCGGCGGACCACACCGTGGCGATCCACGCGGCCGCGGCCGTCCCGGCGAGCGCGGCGGCCTGCCCCAGGGCGGGGGCGCCGGGCGACCGGACGGCGTACGCCCGGGGCACGGCGAGCAGCGGGCTCGCGAGGAGGCCGGCGCCCATCAGGCCGGTGGCGAACACCGGGACCGCCGGAACCGCGCCCGCGAGCGCGATGGCGAGCCCGGCGAGCGCGCCGCCGGCCGCGGCCACCCGGTGCGGGCGCACCCGCCGGGCCAGCCGCGGCACCGCGAGCAGGCCCGCGCAGGCGAGCAGGAGCCCGGTGAGCGCCATGTAGGTCACGACGTCGCCGGGGACCTTCACGACACCGCCGAGCGCGTCGGCGAGAAGCAGCACCGTGCCGCCCGCGAGCGGTGCCGAGGCGGCACCGGCGGCCGGGGCGGCCCGCCGGAACGCGGCGGTCATCGGGTCACTCCCCTCGGCAGGGCGAGGAACCGGTCCAGCGCCTCGGTGTCGACGCTCTCCCCGGCCTCGCCGGTCCGGCGCTCCAGGTAACCGAGCAGTTCGTCGCGGTCGAGCACGTACGCCCCAGACGGCGACGGCGCCACCGAGTCGAGGTAGCCGACCACGTCCGCGAGCTCCACCGAGCGAGCGGGGCGCGGCTCCACCACCGGGGAGGCGGGCGGGACGGGCGGACGGCGGCGGCGCCGGCGGCGGGCCGCCCACCGGCCGAGCGTCAGCCGGATCCCGAACAGCAGGAGCAGCGCGGCCAGCGCGTTCACGCCGAGCAGGCCCCAGGGGTAGGTGCTGAAGCTGGTCTCGAAGGGAACGGAGCCGGCGTACCGGCCGCCCACCACGAACTGGCCGAAGGCCGCCGGAGGCAGCACCACCGGGATGCGGTAGGTGGCGGTCTCGCCCGGCCGCAGTGTGCCGGTCTTCGGCGCGTCCAGCGGGCTGTCCGGGGTGTCGCCGGAGCCCCAGCCGACCACCAGCGGGGCGTTCTCGATGGGCTCGGCGCCCGCGTTGCGGATCCGCAGCACGAGGGTCCGCCGCGGCCGGCCGCCGAACAGCTCGCCGCGCTCGCCGCCGCCGGTGACCTCCACGCCGACGACGTCCGCGCGGACGGGCGCGACGTCGCGGCGGACGCGCTCGACGGGGTGCCCTTGCACGGTGAACGGCGCGGTGACCGTGGCCGCCGTGCCCGGCCCGCCCGGCAGCGTGCCGACCCGGATCACGCACGGGCACGCGGCGGGCGGCGCGCCGACGGTCAGGCCCGCCTCGAACGTCCCGGCCGGCGCGACCATCGCGGTGACGCCGCGCGCGGTGTCGCAGTCGGCCGAGCCGTGCACCGCCTCGGCACCGCACACCTGGACCTGCACGGTCGCGCCGGGCGTCCACCCGCTACCGCGTACCCGCGCGCTGGTGCCCGCGGCGGCGACCCCGGGCTCGACGCTGACACCCGGTTCCGCGGCCCGCGCCGGCACGCCCCGGGGCGACCCGGCCTGTGCCGGCGCGGCCCGCACGGGCACGGCCTGTGCCGGCACGGGCTGCACGGGCACCGCCTGTGCCGGCACGGCCTGTGCGGGTAGGGGCTGGAGCGACAGGGCGGCGCCGGCGGCTAGCAGGGCGGCGATCGGTCGGAGTCTCACAGGAACACCCCCGTCTCGTCGGGGGCGGGCTTGGTGAGCCCGGCGCGGTCCCGCCAGCGGCGGATCAGCCGGGGCAGCACGGACCACAGCACGAACACGGCGCCCGCGAAGACGAGCAGCGCCACCCACGGCACCGCGTAGAACCGGGTCTGCGCGCGGACGTCGATGCCGCCGGCGGCGACCAGTTCCACCCGGACGGTGACCGCGTCCAGGCCCGGGGTGCCGGTCCAGGGCAGCGTGATCTCGGTGCGCTCGCCGGGCAGGATCTCCGGCAGCCGCCGGTCGGGCCAGCGCTTGATCTCGCGGCCGAACGCGCCGGTGGCGCGGACGCGGGCGGTCGGCGCGATCCGCTGGTTGCCGGTGTTGACGACGGTGTAGCGGATCGTCCCCCGCCCGTGCTGGACGAACGGGACGGCCGGGTCGCTGCGGCTCACGGCGAGCCCGGTGGCGCGCAGCCCGGGGGTGAGCGGCCCGGCGACGCGCAGGTAGACGCGGGCGCCGACGGCGCGGCGCACCCCGACCCGGGCGCCGCCCTCCTCCTGGACGCTCTCGACGGCGGTGTTCAGCGCGACGACGCCGCCGATGTGCTCGCCGGGGGTCGCGTTGTCGGGGATCTTCAACGTGAAGGGGATCTCCTTGGCGCTGTGCGCGGGGATCTTCGCCGTCGGGGACTTCAGCGAGATCCAGGCGCCGACGTCCCGCGGCTTCTCCTCCGCGGTGCGCAGCGCGAACCCGGCGTCGCGGGGGGTGTTGTAGGCGTCCGCCCCGTACACCTGGAACGTGATGGGGCGGGCGGTGAGGTTGGTGATCCGGACGACGTCCCGGACGGTCTGCCCGGGCGGCGCCTCGAACGCGAAGAAGGGGCGGGCGGCGAGGGCGGCGCTGCGGTTGGCGGGCCCCACCGACCAGGCCCCGTTCCCGGTCGCGGGCGCGGGCTCGGCGGCCGCCGCGGCGCCGCCCGGCATGGCGGTGCCCGCGGCCAGGGCCGCGGCGGCCGTCGCGGCGGCGATCCGGTGTCGGGCGCTCATCGATCACCTCGATGCGGCCGGGCGGAGCGCTCCGCCCGGCCGCGGCTCGGGACGGTCAGGACAGCGTGAGGGTGAGGACGGCGGTGTACTGGCCGGCGCCGGTCGCGGGCGGGACGGTGAGCTTCAGCCCGGCCCCGGCCGTGAAGGTGCCGCCGACGACCTGCCCGGTGCCGCCGGGCGCGCTGCACAGCGTGGCCGCCGTGGTGGCGTCGAGCGCGCCGGTGCTGCCGGGCGTGACGGCGCTGGCCCCGGGTCCGGCGGTGCAGGCCGGCGTCCAGGACAGGTTGCCCGCCGGGATCTTGGTGCCGGCGGGGGCGGAGAAGTCGGTCAGCGTGCCGGTGAGGGACCAGCCGGTGCTGCCGCCGCGGGCGTCGATGACCTCGACCTCCCGGAGCGAGCCGGTGGCGGTCTGCTCGGTGCCGTCCAGCGTGACCGGGGTCAGGTCGACCTCGCCGGCCTCGCGGGACATGGTGAGCGGGCCGCCGTCGACGGTCAGGTTGATCTTCTGCTCGCCGCACCGGTCCACGGGCTCGTCAGCGCAGGCGCCGGTGGGCGGCGGCGTCTTCTCGGTGACGGTCACCGCGACGCTCTTGCTCACCGCGCCCTGGGTGAGCACGACGGTGCGGGCACCGGGGGCGGCGTCCTCGGCGACGGTCGCCGAGGCGGTGAGCTTGCCGGCGGCGTCGGCGGAGGCCGTCGCCCCGGTCAGGTCGTCCGGGTCGCACGCCGCGCCGTTGGCGTCGCACAGCGCCAGCTGGACCGCGCCGGGCTCCCAGCCGGTCCCGGTGACGGCGATGGAGCCGCCCTGGACGACGGTCGAGGGGCTGACCGACGCTCCGGGCCCGCCCGCCCCCACGTCGATCGTCGCGAGGTCGGCGGCGGCGTCCTTGAGGGTGCAGGTGATGGTGGCCTGGGCACCGGCCTCGGCGACGATCGTCAGCGCGCCGGGGGCGAGCTGCACGGACCCGGCGGTGCTCAGCGTCAGCTTGCCGGAGACCTTGCCGATCGGCAGCGCACCGTACGCGGGGATCGTCTGGGTGATCGTCGGCGCCTGGATCGGCACCGATCCGGACTGCGCGCCGGAGACGGCGAGGGTGCCGGAGGTGGTCCAGGAGTTGACGGGCAGCGGCGCGACCCCGGGCAGGTCCGAGAAGTCGGCCTCGACCGTGACCTCGTCGCCCACCTCGGCGGACGCGGGGGCGGATACGGTCACGGTGGCGTCGTAGTCGAACACCGTGCTGAAGATCTTGCACTGGTAGGGGACCTGGCCGGTTCCCGCGAGCGCGGGGCCGGCGGCGGCCACCGGCACCGCGACGGCGCCCGCCGCGGTGACGGCCGCGGCGGCGCCCCGCAGGATGGTGCGTGTGCGTCTCATCTGTGTCGCCGATCCTCTCCTCTGTTTCTCACAAGGAAACAGAGTTTCGCAACGTGCGGATAGCGAAACCGCTACGAACCGGCGATGTCAAGGGGCGGACGGCACTGGAGACCCAATCGTTTCACTGTGGGGATCGCCGTTTCCACCCGAAAGGGTTACCGTTCCTGCTCATGCGCATGCTGCTGCGGACCCTGGCCGAGCTGTCGATGACCGCCGGACTCGTCCTCGCCATGTTCGTCGCGTACCTGTCCTGGGGCACCGGCGAGTACACCCACCGCCAGCAGGGCGACCTGCACGACGACCTCGAGCAGCAGTGGAACTCCGCGCGGGCCCGCAGGCTCGCGGCGGCCGGGCCGCAGCGGCGGGTCGCGGCGGCCGTCCCCGCTCCCGCCGAGGGCGGGGCCTACGTGCGGCTGCGGGTGCCGAAGTTCGGGCCGTCCTACCGGTACACGGTGGTGGAGGGCGTGGGGGTCGCCGACCTGCGCAAGGGCCCGGGGCACTATCCGGGGTCGGCCGGGCCCGGCGAGATCGGCAACATGGCGATCGCCGGGCACCGCACCACCTACGGTGCCCCGTTCAACCGCAACGGCGAGCTGGCGCGCGGCGACGAGATCCTCATCGACACGGCCGCCACGACCTTCGTCTACCGGGTGACGGACAAGATCGTCGTGCGGCCGAGCCGCACCGACGTGACCGCGCCGGTGCCGGGGAAGGCGGGCCGCCGGCCGCGCGAGGCGATGCTCACGCTCACGACCTGCCACCCGAAGTTCTCCGCCGCCTACCGGCTGGTCGTCTTCGCCGAGCTGGCCGGCCGCCGGACGCGCGCCGCCGGCGCCTGAGGTCCCGTGTTACGGTTCCCCACAGCGAAACAAAGTTTCCAAAGTTGGGAGGACGGCGTGGGAGCACACCCGCACGGCTGGTGGATTCTGCTGCACCTGGTGCTCTTCGTGTTCTGGCTGGGCGGCGACCTCGGGGTCTTCTACTCCAGCCGGTACGTCCTCAAGCCGGACCTGTCCCCGGCCGCGCGCGCCACGGCGCTGAGCGTGATGAGCGGGCTCGACCTCGGCCCGAAGATCTGCCTGGTGCTGTTCCTGCCGAGCGGGGTGACGCTCATGGCGCTGGACCCGCACGGCGCCGAGCTGTTCGGCGCGCCCGCCCTCGGCTGGTGGCAGGTCATCGTCGTGTGGCTGTTCGCCGCCGGCTGGCTCGCCGCCACGATCGCCGACCACCGCACGCACGGCCGCTTCCCCTGGGTGCGCCGCGCCGACTGGGCGGTCCGGATCGGGCTGATCATCGCGCTCGCCGCGGTGGCCGCCTACACGCTGCTCGCCGACCGCCCGTTCGGCGTCACCACCGAGCCGCGCTGGCTCGGCGGCAAGGTGGCCCTCTACACCCTCGCCATCGCGTGCGGGCTCGGCATCCGGGTCACGCTGCGCCCGTTCGGGCCCGCGTTCGGGGCCCTGATGGGCGGCGGCTCCACCCCGGCGATCGAGCGGACGCTGCGGCGCTCGGTGGACGGCTGCCTGCCGTATGTGTTCGGCATCTGGGCGGCCGTCCTCGGCGCCGCGGCGCTCGGCGTCCTCAAACCCGGCGCCGACCTGTGAGCCGGGGCCGGGATGCCCACCGCCCGGGCCGGGCCGGCGGCCCCGCCCGCAGGAGCCCCGCCCTCAGCGGCCGTGGCCGAGCTGGCCGGAGATGCGCGCCGCGGACTCGATCAGCGGCGGCGCGCACTCGGCCATCCGCGGCTTGAACCGGGTCAGCGGGCCCGCGACGCTGAGCGCCGCGATCACCCGGCCGTCGTGGTCGAAGATCGGCGCGGCGATCGAGGCCGTCCCCTCCTGCCGCTCGCCCTGGGACGAGGCGTAGCCCCGCTTGCGGATCGCCGCCAGCTCCTTGCGCAGCCGCTCCGCGTCCACGATGGTGCGCTCGGTCAGGGCCTCCAGGCCGTGCCGGGCGAGCAGGCCGCCGATCTCGGCCTCGTCCTGGAAGGCCAGGATCACCTTGGACGAGCTGCCCGCGTGCAGCGGGTACGGGATGCCGAGGCTGACCTCCACCCGCAGCTCGTGCGGCGGGACGACCTGGTCGACGTAGAGCCGGGTGTCGCCGCGCCGGATCGACAGGGTGGCGGTCTCCCCCACCTGCTGGGCGAGGCGGCGCAGCTCGGGCGCGGCCATCGCGCGCAGGTCCATCCGGGCGAGGTAGGCCCGGCCGAGCGCGATCGCGGCGTGCCCGAGCGCGTACCGGCGGGTCACCGGGTCGACGGTGATCAGGTCGCGGCTGCGCAGCGCGGTCAGGATGCGGTGCACGGCCGCCTTGGTCAGCCCGAGCTCGGTGGCGATCTCGGTCACCCCGAGGTCGGGCCGGCCGCTGCGGCCGAACAGCAGCAGGACGTCCATCGCGCGCTCGACGGCGGCGATGGACCGGCTCTGGCCCTCGCCGTCCTCGGCGGCGGGCGCGGGGACGCTCGGGGTGGTCGCACGACGCGACACGGCGGTTCCTTCCGACGGGACGGTTTCGGGGGAAGTGTAGGCCATCGCGTTTCCCTTGGCGAAACAGTCGTCACCGGATCCGCCGTTGACACCCGCTCGGCACGATCGTTACCGTGGGCGGGACAGTGTTTCCTGAAGCGAAACAAAGGAGCGCGATGCCGTGACGGTCGACGCACAGACCTTCCGCGCGGTGCTCAGCCAGTGGCCGACCGGCGTCGTGGTGGTCACCACCGTCGCCGAGGGCGGCTGGCACGGCATGACGGCCGGCTCGTTCGGCAGTGTCAGCCTCGATCCGCCGCTGGTCATGGTGTGCCTGGCGCGGGACATCTACACGCACGCGCTCGTCGAGCGCAGCGGCGTGTTCGCGGTGAGCTTCCTCGCCAAGGACCAGGCCGCCATCGGGCACCGGTTCGCGGGCCGCGAGCCCGGCGACCGGTTCGCCCGCGGCTCCTGGTCCGCCGCGCCCACCGGCGCGCCCGTGCTCGGCGAGGCGCTCGCCTGGCTGGACTGCCGGGTCGCGCACGCCTATCCCGGCGGCGACCACACCATCTTCGTGGGCGAGGTGCTCACGGCGCGGACCCCGCGCCGCACCGCGCCGCTGCTGTTCCACTCCCGTGCCTGGGGCCAGCTCGCCGACCCGCTGCCGGACGAGGTGACGATCGCCGACACCGGGCTCGCCGCCGCGCTGCACCGCAGGCTCAGCGCGTCCGGCAGCGCGCCCGCCCGGGTCACCGGGGACGGGGTCGCCCGGCTGCTGGAGTCCGTCCGGGCCGCCGGCGTCCGGGTCCGCACGCCCTGCCCGCCGGGGCCCGCACCCGGGGCGCCGTGGTCGATGCTCGTCGAGCACGCGGCGTGCCTCGCGGAGGTGCCGAGCGGGTCCGGCGTCACCGCCGAGGTCGCCGACGGGCCGGGGGCCGCCCGCCTGATCGAGGCGGCGCGCGCCCGCGGCCTCACCGTCGTCGGCCGGGTCGGCGACGTCTTCGCCCCGGCGCGGCAGGCGGAGGTCCTGGACTCCGTGGACCGCATGGTCGCCGCCGGATGCGCCGAGATCGCGCTCGACGAGGGGCCGGAGGCGGCGTCCCCGCTGCACGTCCGGAACCTGCTGCAGGAGGCGGTGGCCCGGGCCCGTCCCGTGCCCGTCCGGGTGCGGCTGCGCGAGGCCTACGGGCTCGGCCTCGCGAACGCGCTGACCGCGATGAAGAGCGGCGTGCGCAGCTTCGACACGACGCTCGGCGGCGTCGACGGCGGCCTGTGCGCGGAGGACGTGCTGTTCCTCGCCGCCCGCCTCGGCGTCGCCACCCCGATCGACCGGGCCGCCCTCGTGGCCGCCGCCGCAGACCTGGAGGCCGTCTGGGGGTCGGCCCTTCCCGGCCGCACCTACCGGGCGGCGTCCTGACCAGCTGAAGGGAACCAGCCGATGACCCACCCGACGACGCTGACCGGCGAACGGCTCGTCGAGTCCATGACTCCGGCCGAACGCGACCGGGCCGAGCGCGTGGAGGCGGTGCTGCCGCGGTTGCGCGAGGCGGCCGCGGCCGCCGACGCCGCGGCCGAGTTCCCGGCGGGCCACGTCGCGCTGCTGCGCGACGCCGGGCTGCTCGGCCTGGTCGTGCCCGCCGAGTACGGCGGGCTCGGCGGCGGGCTGCGCGACCTGGCCGCCGCCACCTACGCGATGGGCACGGCCTGCCCGTCCACCGCGCTGGCGTACTTCTTCCACAACACCAGCGCCTCGCGCGGCCTGCTGCCCCTGGAGGCGGTCGAGGCCGGCCTGTTCACCGGCGACGAGGAATGCAAGCCCGTGCGGGCGTTCGCCGAGAAGGTGCTGAACCGGATGGCCGCCGGGACGTGGATGGCCAACTTCGCCAGCGAGGAGGTGAAGTCGTCCAGCGCCAACATCGCGATCGCCACGACCGCGTCCCCGGCGGAGGGCGGCTGGCTCCTCAACGGGGTGAAGTCGTTCGGCTGCGCCACCGGCGTCGCCGACACCTACCTGGTGACGGCCCGGCTGGAGGGCACCACCGACGCCGACGGGCTCGCGCTGTTCCTGGTGCCGCGCGAGGCGCCCGGCGTCGTGTCCCGCGACCCGTGGAACGGGCTCGGCATGCGGGCGTCCAACAACCACGGGGTGACGCTCACCGACGTGTTCATCCCGGCCGAGGAGGCCCTCACCGTCCCCGGCGCGTTCGTGCGGATGCTGCGGATGAGCCGGGGCAGCTTCGTCGGCAACCAGCTCGCCATCGCGGCCTGCTACCTCGGCGCGACGCAGAACGTCTACGACTTCGCGCTGGAGCGGCTGACCCGCAAGAGCTTCGCCGACTCCGGCCGGCCGATCGCGTCCTCGCCGATGCACCAGGTGATCATCGGCGGGATGACCGAGCGGCTGGAGACGGCCTACCTGTGGATCCGCCGGCAGCTGGAGCTGGAGACCTCCGAGCCGCCGCTGCTGCCGAAGACCGAGGTGTTCCGGCAGTGGCGCGTCGCCAAGGGCGACATCACCGAGGCGTGCTTCCAGGTCGCGCTCGGCGCGTTCAAGGCGTGCGGCACCTCCGCCGCCACGATGGACGGCGTCATCGGCCGGACCCTGCGCGACCTCGCGATGGGGCTGGTCATGACGTTCCCGGCGGAGCGCGGCAGGCTGGAGGCCGCGCAGATCCTCACCGAGAGCAAGGAGAACGAGTTGTTCGCGAGCGTCCCGAAGTGACCGCTGCGCACCGCGACCTCGTCGACGGGGACTGGGCCGGGGCGCCCGCCGCCGGCCCCGTCCTGGAGGACCCGGCGACCGGCGCGCGGCTCGGCCCGGCCGGCGTCACCGGCCCGGCGCGGCTGGAGCGGGCGCTCGCCGCGGCCGAGGCGGCGGCGGACGGCTGGGCGGCGCGCCCGGCCGCCGAGCGCGCGGACCTGCTGGACGCGGTCGCCGCCGCGCTCGAACCGGTGACCGCGGAGATCGCGGCCCTGGAGGCGGCGGCCACCGGCGTGCCCATCCGGCAGGCGGTCCCGCTCGGCATGATCGTGTCCGGGTCGTTCCGGCTGGCCGCCGAGCAGCTGCGCGGCGGCGGACTGGACTCCGCGTTCACCCGCGAGGACGGCCGGGCGGTCGAGGTGCGGCGGCTGCCGTGGGGTCCCGCGCTGTGCCTGGTCCCGTGGAACGCTCCCGCCCCGATGGCCGCGCACAAGGTGGCCAACGCGCTGGCGGCCGGATGCCCCGCGATCCTCAAGCCCAGCGAGTACGCGCCGCAGGGGAGCCAGCGGTTCGCGGAGGTCGTCGCGGGCGTCCTCGCCGGGCGGGACGTCCCCGGCGGGGTGTTCCAGCTCGTCCACGGCGACGGCGCCACCGGCGCGCGGCTGACCGGCGACCCCCGGATCCGGGCGGTGTCGTTCACCGGCGGCGCGGCGGGCGGCCGGTCGGTCGCCGCGGCCTGCGCGGCCGGGATCAAGCCGGTCCAGCTGGAGCTGGGCGGCAGCAACCCCCTCGTCGTCATGCCGGACGCCGACACCGGCCGCGCCGCGCGCGCCGCCGTCGACCTGCTCACCACGCTCAACGGGCAGTGGTGCCGGGCGCTCGGCCGGCTCATCGTGCCCGAGTCCGCCCGCGACACGCTGCTGGACGCGATCGGCGACCGGCTCGCGGCGCTGCGCGCGGGCCCGCCGCTCGACCCCGCCACCGACTTCGGCCCGCTGGTCCACTCCCGCCACCGCGACCTCGTCGCCGCGCGGCGCGACGCCCTCGGCGGCCGGGTCCTGTCCACCACCAAGGTCCCGGACGAGGGCAACTACCTGGCCCCCGCGCTCGTCTCGGGGGTGGATCCCGGCGACGCCGCCGAAGAGATCTTCGGGCCGGTCGCGACCGTCCACACCTACCGCGGGCTGGACGAGGCCGTGGCGCTGGCGAACGGCACCGCGTACGGGCTCGAGGGCTACGTCGCCGGCACCGACGAGGACGCGGCCCTGGCGGTGGCCCGGCGCGTCCGCGCCGGGGAGGTCAAGGTCAACGGGTCCAGCGTGATGAGCCTGCACCTGTCCGCGCCCCGGCCCGCCTGGGGCGCGTCCGGGCTGGGCGAGGAGGGCACCGCCGAGACGCTGCGGTTCTTCACCAACCCGCGGGTCGTGGGCGTGGAGAACGGGTTCGCCCTGCACTCCCGGGAGGCGTGATGGCACGGGTGCTGGTCGCGGGCGCGGGCCCGGTGGGGCTCACCGCCGCGCTGACACTGGCGCGCCGCGGCGTTCCGGTCACCGTCCTGGAGGCGGAGCCGGAGCTGGCCGCCGAGTCGCGCGCCTCCACGTTCCACCCGCCGTCCCTGGAGATGCTGGACGGGCTCGGCGTGCTGGACGCGCTGCTGGAGCGCGGCCTCGTCTCCCGGACGTTCCAGTACCGGGAGCGGCGCGGCGGCGTCATCGCCGAACTCGACCTGTCGGTGCTCTCCGGCGACACGCCGTACCCGTTCCGCGTGCAGTGCGAGCAGAGCAAGCTCACCCCGATCCTGCGCGACGGCCTCGTCGCCCTGGGCGGCGAGGTGCGGTTCGGCGCCGCCGTCCGGTCCGTGCTGCCCCACGCGGGCGGCGTGGACGTGGCGACGGCGGCCGGCGGCTTCCGCGGCGACTGGCTGATCGGCGCCGACGGCGCCGGTTCGGCGGTCCGGCACTCCCTGCGCGTCGAGTTCGAGGGCATGACCTATCCGGAGCGCTTCCTGGTCGCCTCGACCCGGACCGACGTCGAAAAGCTGCTGCCGGGCATCGCGGCGGTGAACTACGTCTTCGACCCCGACGAGTGGCTGGTGCTGCTGCGCACCCCCGACCACTGGCGGGTGCTGTTCCCGACCCCCGAGGGGACGCCGGACGGGCACGAGCTGGCGCGGCTGCCCGAGCGGCTGCGCGGGGTCGCCGACGTGCCGTGGGACGTCGCGCACGCCAGCCTGTACCGCGTCCACCAGCGCGTCGCCGCGACGTTCCGGTCCGGGCGGGTGCTGCTGGCCGGGGACGCCGCGCACGTCAACAACCCGCTGGGCGGGATGGGCATGAACAGCGGGATCCACGACGCCGTCCTGCTGGCGGGAGCGCTCGCCGACGTCCTGGACGGCGGCCCGGAGGCGGCACTGGACGCCGCCGCGGCGGCGCGCCGGGAGACGGCGCGGTCCTTCGTGCAGCGGCTGACCCACGGCAACTGGGAGCGGATGCGCGACCCGGCGGGCTACCACGACGAGCTGCGCACGCTCGCCGGGGACCCGGCCGAGGCGCGGCGGTACCTGCTGCGCACGTCGATGATCGCCTCGCTGCGGGAGGTCGCCTGATGCCCGGCGGCCCGGCGGCGGGCGGCCCGCCGGGAGAGATCGTCCGGGAGAACCCGGCCCGGCTGGGGGAGGTCGTCGGCCGGGTCCCGGTGGCGGACGCGGCCGGCGTCGACCGGGCCGTCCGGGGCGCGGAGGCGGAGCAGCGCGCATGGGGGGCGGTGCCCGCCGCCGAGCGGGCGGACGTCCTGCGCGCGGCCGCCGGCGCCGTCGACGCACTGCCCGGGGCGGCCGAACTACTCGCCCGCGAGTCCGGCAAGCCGCTCGCCGACTGCGCCGGGGAGCTGCGGTTCGCCGCCGCCTACCTGCGCTGGCTCGCCGAGCGGGCGCCGGCGGCGCTCGCCGACCGGGAGACCGACGACGCGGCCGGGCGGCTCGTCCTGCGGCAGCGCCCGTACGGGGTGGTCGCGGCGGTCACGCCGTGGAACGCGCCGGTCATCCTCGCCCTGCTGAAGGTGGGGCCGGCGCTCGCGGCCGGCAACGCGGTGGTGGTCAAGCCGTCGCCGCTGGCGCCGCTGACGGTCACCCGGGTCCTGGAGGCGTTCCCGGCCGGGCTCGTCCGGGTGGTGCACGGCGGCGCCGCGCCGGGCCGGGCGCTCGTCGCCCATCCCCGCGTGCACCGCGTCGCGTTCACCGGCGGGAGCGAGGCGGGCCGCGCGATCGGGGCGGCCGCCGCCGAGGCGCTCACCCCCGTCCTGCTGGAGCTGGGCGGCAACGACCCGGTCGTCCTGCTGGACGACGCGGACCTCACCGGCGAGGCGATGGACCGCCTCGTCATGGCGTCGTTCGCGACCGCCGGCCAGGTGTGCATGGCCGCCAAGCGGGTGTACGCGCCGCGGTCCCGGCTCGCCGAGATCCGGGACGCCTACCTGGCGGCGGCCGAGCGCGTCCTGGTGCTCGGCGATCCCCTGGCGGAGGGGACCACGGTCGGCCCGGTCATCTCGGCGGACGCCGCCGGCCGGGTCCGCGGCCTCGTCGCCGACTCGGTGCGGCGCGGCGGCACCGCCGTCGAGCTGGGCGAGGTCCGGGCCGACCCGGCGCGCGGCCACTTCGTCCGCCCGGCGCTGGTCCTGGACGTGTCCGACGACGCGCCGATCGTGGCCGCGGAGCAGTTCGGCCCGGTGGTGCCGCTGCTGGCCTACGACGACGAGGACGAGGTGGCCGCCCGCGCCAACGCCGGCGACCTCGGACTCGGCGCCTCGGTCTGGTCCGCCGACGAGGACCGCGCGTTCGCGTTCGCCCGCCGCTTCGAGGCCGGCTTCACGTTCGTGAACACCCACAACCGCACCGGGATGGCCCTGCGGGCCCCGTTCGGCGGGGTGAAGCGCAGCGGGCACGGCCGCGAGTACGGCGTCGAGGGCCTGCTGGAGTACGCGCAGACGTGCGTGGTCCACGCGCCCGCCGCGTTCCGCGCGGGCGGCGGCGGCATGGGCGCGGCGGCCTACCCGGGTTGAGCGCCCGTTACGCAATCGCCGCGCCGGGGCCATTGCCCTCCCCTCCCGCAGCGTGCTTAATAGGAGTGCCATATTGGAAACTCTGTTTCTCACAGCGAAACAGACGCCGCCTTCGGAGGCAGCATGCGCACCGTCCGTGCCGTCCGTTCCCTGACCGGGGCCACCGGCGCCGCACTCGCCCTCACGCTCATCGGCCCCCTCTCCCCCGCCAGCGCCGCGTCCACCCGCATCCAGACCACGGTCGACATCCGCTGCGCGTTCACGACCCTGCACCAGAGCGCCGACTGGTACTTCCCGTCCGGCACCCCGCAGGGCCTGGTGTGGCTGCAGCACGGCTTCGCCCGCGCCAACGACCATGTCGCGGACCTCGCGTCCAAGTACGCGAACGCCGGCTACCTGGTGTTCGCCCCGACCCTGCCGACCGCGAACATCTTCGGCTGCACGCTGCAGAACATCGGCAACAACACCGACTTCCTCGGCAACGTCGCCGACCTCTTCGCCAAGATGGGCGACCCGTCCGACAAGCTCGGCCGCAGCTTCACCAAGGCCAAGGCCGAGGCCGGGCGCACCGGGCTCACGCTGCCGAACTCCGTCGTCTTCTCCGGGCACTCGGCCGGCGGCGAGGCCGTCAGTTACGTCGCCGGGCGGCTGCGCACCGACAGCGCGGCGGGCTGGGCCAGGGTCCGCGGGCTGGTGCTGCTGGACCCGGTGAAGTCGTTCATCGGCGACAACCTCGCCACCGGGCTGAACGCGGTGGACGGGACCGGCCGCATGATCCGCACGATCTCCGGCCCGGACGGCCTCTGCAACAACAGCGGCAGCGGCACCGACCTGGTGCAGGAGGACGTGCACGCGCCGTTCGTCGGCGTCCGGCTGACCACCGGCGCGCACACCGACGCCGAGGGCGCCAGCACCGACGGCGTCGGAACCCTCGCCTGCGGCACCCCGAAGGCCGAGAACGTCGCGACCCTCCAGACGTTCGCGGTCGCGTGGGCGAAGGACGCCTTCAACGGCACGCAGACCGCCGCGTACCTGCCCGGCGGCACCTACTACCAGAGCCAGCTGTCCACCGGCCGGATCGAGACCCTGTCCGGCGCCTCCTGACCGTCCCCCCCCGCCCGCCTGACCGGCGGGCGGGGCCCGGCCGACGTGAAGTTTCTTCGTGCCCGCTCTGGCGGCCGGACGGCCGCACTTGTAAGATTTTGGAAACAGCGTTTCGCTACGGGAACCGGGAGGCCCGATGGGTCCGGTCCGAGTCGCCGCAGTCCAGTTCGCGGCCGACCTCGATGTGCCCGGCAACCTCGCCACCTGCCTGCGCATGGTGGACCGGGCGTCCGCCCAGGGTGCGAGCATCATCGTTCTGCCGGAGTTCTGCAACCGCCTGTCCTGGTACGAGGACCGGGCGGCCGCCGAACGGCACGCCTGCGCCCCGGACGGGCCGTTCCTCACCGCGGTCGCCGAGCGGGCCGCCGCGCACCGCGCGCACATCAAGATCAACGTCACGCTGGCCGCCCCCGGCGGCCGGATCACCGTCAGCAGCCTCCTCTACGGCCCGGACGGCGCACTGCTCGGCCGGTCCGACAAGCTGACGCTGATGGGCGCCGAGGGCGACCACCTCGACCCCGGCACCGCCGCCGGGCCCGTCGTCGCGACCCCGCACGGCCGCCTCGGCATGTACGCGTGCATGGAGGGCGTCACCAGCGACGTCCCCCGCGACCTGGCGGTGCGCGGCGCGCAGGTGCTGCTCAACAGCCTCAACTCGTTCGCCACCGACGAGGCGAGCCTGCACATCCCCGTCCGCGCGGCCGAGAACAAGGTGTGGGTGGTGGCGGCCAACAAGGTCGGCCCGCTGCTGCCCGCCGCCCTGCTGCCCGCGATCGCTGAACGGCTCGGGGTGCCGCCGGAGCTGCTGGACGGCGCCGGCGAGAGCCAGATCGTCGCCCCGGACGGGACCGTCGTGGCGAAGGGGCCGCGCACCGGCGAGGCCGTCGTCATCGCCGACATCGACCCCTCGCTCGCCGACGACAAGACCCGCCCGGACGGGACCGACCTCTTCGCCTCCCGCCGGCCGCGGCTGTACACGCCGATCGTCCGGCCGCCGCGCCCCCGCGAGGCGCCGCCCGGCGACGAGAAACTGGCCGCGGCCGTGGTCCGCTCCCCCGGGCTCGTCCGGGCCGCCGCGCAGGCGGGCGCCGAGCTGATCGTCCTGCCGGAGCTGGCGTTCGGCGCCGGAGCCGACCCCCGCGAGGCCGCCGCGGAACTGGCCGCCGCGCTCCAGGGCACGACGGCGCACGCGGTGACCACCGTCCGCGCGGGCTCCGCGCACGCCGCCTACCTGGTGAACGCCGGCGGCCTCGCCGGAACCCAGCCGCAGCTGCACGCCAGTGCGCGGCACGCGGCCTGGGCCACCGAGTACGGCGAGCGGCTCGAGGTCTTCACCCTCCCCTGGGGCCGGCTCGCGCTCGTCGCCGGCGACGACGCCCTCTACCCCGAGGTCTTCCGGCTGGCCGCCGTCGCCGACGCCGACGCCGTCGCGGTGCCCTTCACCCCGGCGCAGGACTGGGAGACCGCCCTCGGCCTGCCCGAGCGGGCCGCCGAGAACCGGCTGAACATCGTCGCCTCCGGGCCGGACGGCGGGCTGATCCTCGCGCTCCCCGCCGACTTCACCCTGTGGACGGCCTGGCAGGGCCCGTTCGAGGGCCGCATCAGCCATCCCCTCGTCACCCGCGCCGGCGGGCCGGTCACCGTGGCGGACGTTCATCCCGCCCAGGCCGTCAACCGGCTCGTCTCCAAGAACACCGACCTGGTCGGCGGGCGCCCCGCGCACGCGGTCACCGCGCTGGCCGACGACGCACCGAGCGGAGCACCCAGTTGAAGGAGACCCTGCAGCACGTCGAGCAGATGGTGGACGAGTCCCCCGTCACCGACGTGACCGAGACCTTCGAGCGGTTCGGGACGATCCTGAACGGGCTCAAGGCGAAGATCGACGCCCGGTTCGAGGTGACGCGCGACCCGTCCAGCGAAGCCCTGGAGTCCTACGGGAACCCGCCGGAGAGCCCCGGCGGGCGGCTGGCCGCCTACAGCGGGCCGGAGATCGACTGGATGGTCCACTCGTGGCTCGGCAACCCGGCCGCGGGCTTCGCCAACCTGCACCTGACGGTGTGGCTCGGCCCGCACATCCGGGTGCCGCACCTCGGCATCGCGCTCCTGGTCTGGCCGGAGGGCTGGTTCTACGTCGACTCCGTCCCGCGCACGAACCTCCTCGCCGACGGCGCGTACTACGACGCCTACTACGAGCCGCTCAACGCGGACTGGCTGGCGGTCCGGGAGGAGAACCCGCAGCTGGAGTGGTTCACCAGCCGCGCCGGGTTCATCCGGGCGAGCCTGTCGCCCACCGCGCACTGCCACTCCTTCCCCCGCGAGGACGAGAACGTCGACCTCGTGGAGCGGCTGCTGAACCAGCACGTCGACCGCTGGCTCGGCTGGGTCGACGAGGCTGAGCCGGTGCCGGCGCAGGAGCGGGCCGCGCTCGCCGCCACCGACCTGGCGACGCGGCGCAACATCGCCGAACGCGACCCCGCGAACGTGATGGGCGTCCGGTACTTCGGCCAGGAGACGACCGACCGGCTCGTCCGCGCGCTGTGGGGCGGCGACCGAGAGCTGCCCCGGCCGTGAGCGCCCCCATGAGCGTGCGGTCCCTGTGGTGGTCGGCGGACACCGGCGGCCCGGCGCCGTTCGGCACCGCGCACCTGAAGGTCTACTACCCGGCCCGCGCCGAGGGGACCGACGCCGAGCGGCTGTCCGGGGTGATCCCGCCGGACCCGCGGGACGCCCCCTACCCGGTGGTCGTGTTCTGCTCCGGCGTGAACGTCGAGCAGGCGGTCTACCGGGAGCTGGCGACCGGCATCGCCGCCGCGGGGTTCGTCGTCGCGACGTTCGACCGGGTGGCGGAGCTGTTCGGCGGCCAGTACGGGCTCACGCCGGGCGTCGACCTGGACGCGGCCCGCCCCGACGCCTACGGCACCCGCCCGACCTGCCCCGCCATCCCCGCCGTGCTGGACGCGCTGAGCGGCATCGGCCTGCTCAAGGACGTGCTCGACCTGGACCGGGTCGCGCTCGGCGGGCACTCGGCGGGCGGCACGGTCGTACTCCAGTCGGCCCGGTTCGTCCCCAATGTGCGGGCCTGCTTCGCCTACGGGACGCACACCATGGTCGCCACCATGCTGGGCTGGCCCGCCGGCACGGTGCTGCCCGCGCAGGTCGAGTGCCCGGTGCTGCTCGGCGTCGGCACCGAGGACGGCGTGATCCTGGGCAGCTCGGACCGGTACGGGCAGGACGGCCCGTCCGACCCGGTCGCGCGCACCTTCGACGAGGCGCTCGGCGACCCGCGCGACCTGCTCGCCGTCGTGCGCGGCGCCAACCACTTCGCGGTCGCCGACCCGGTCGACCCGACCGCGGCCCGCGCCTTCCTCGACCGGCGGCCCGGGACCGACCCGGCCGCCTCCCGCCGCGCCTTCACCGGCCTGGCCGCCGCGTTCCTGCGAGCCCACGTGCGCGGGGAGGGCGCGGCGCCGTCCGCCGACCCGGCGCTCATCGACATCCGGCGCCGATAGGAGCCCCCCATGCTCAAGAACTTCTGGTACGCGGTCGAGTTCGCGCACGAGGTGACCCGCGCCCCGCGCCGGGTGACCTGCCTCGGCCAGGACTTCGTCCTCTACCGCAAACGCGACGGCGCCGTGGTCTGCCTGTCGGACCTGTGCGTGCACCGCGGCGCCGCGCTGTCGGCCGGCACGCTCGTCGGCGACACGATCGCCTGCCCCTACCACGGCTGGGAGTACGAGCCGGACGGCGCGTGCAGCAAGATCCCGGCGAACCCGCCGGGGCGCGGCATCCCGAAGAAGGCCCGCGTCGACTCCTATCCCATCCGGGAGGAGTACGGGCTGATCTGGGCGTTCCTCGGCGACCTGCCGGAGGACGAGCGCCCGCCCATCCCGCACTTCCCCGAGCACGACGACCCCGCCTTCGCCACGGTGTACGTCGAGATGGTCATCGAGGCGAACTACGAGCGGACGTTCGAGAACGTCGTGGACGCCTCGCACACCCCGTTCGTGCACGGCACCCGGTTCGGCAACCCGGACAAGCCGGAGATCCCCGACTACACGATCGTCCAGGACGACTGGTCGGCGGTCGCCGACATCAGCCTCAGCCCGCCGCCCGCGAAGGGCCTGTGGAAGCGGATGTACAAGGGGACGCCGGAGGAGGTGCTGACCACCAACGGCTGGTACCTGCCCAACATCGTGAAGCTGCACGTCCGGCTGCCGTTCGGGGACATGGTGCTCTACGACCACAACATCCCCCTCGACCGGAACCGCACCCTCGTCAAGATCGTCGGCTACCGGAACTTCTTCACCGGCAAGTGGGCGGACCGCGACGCCCGCAAGCGGATCCGCAGCATCCTGCTGCAGGACAAGCCGGTGGTGGAGAGCCAGCGCCCCGAACTGCTGCCCTACGACCTGCCCGACGAGCTGCACCTGCGCAGCGACGCGCTCCAGGTCGCCTACCGCCGCCGCCGGCAGCAGCTGATGGCGGACGGCTGGTGGGTCGGCGACGACGACCAGATGACCGTCAACGGCAAGCGCGGCAGCGCCACCGTCATCCCGTCCCCGGCCCGCCGGGAGAACCCGGAGCTGGCCCGCGCGTGGCAGCACCGCGCCCGCGGGGGCGCCCCGGCCGGCGACATCACCGAGAAGAGCACGGAAGGAGTGAGCGAGTGAGCGCGTCCGCGCCCAAGGCGCTCAGCGACCGGACCCTGGCCGCGCTGGCCGACATCGAGGAGCTGACGACGGTCCGGGAGAAGGACCTCGTGAGCCCGATGTCCCCCGAGCCAGTCGGCACGCTGCGCGTCCTGCGCGGCGAGCGGATCGCCAAGGTCGTCTGCATCGGGCTGACTGTCGACCAGATCGGCATGGACAGCCACATGGTCTTCGCGTTCACCGCCGCCGACTCCGCCGTCCCCCACTTCACCCTCGACTCGGTCAAGGCGGGCGGCTACCTCGCCTACCACATCGACCTCGTGCCGCGCGCCGACCTCGGCGCGAACCTGGCGTACCTCAACGCGGTGTTCCAGCCGCTGACGCCGGTGTTCGACGAGGTCAAGGAGCGGTTCGGGCCGTCCACCGCCGCGATCGGGCCGCGCCAGCACGCGATGATGTCGCCCTGGATGCTCGTCAACCGGGCGGACGAGGAGCACTTCCGCGAGATCGGCGCCTACCTCGACCGGTACTTCGAGCACTGGCGCGACCTGCTGGTGAAGGGCGTCCCCGACGACGTGCTCGGCGGCGCGACCGGCGCCGCCGGGCTGGCCGACCGCGACGCCCGCAACCGCGCGGCCCTGTTCAGCCCCGAGGTCGACCCGGTGTGGGCGAACGTCGCCCGCCTCGTCGGTGACGAGCAGGCCGAGGAGCTGCGCGGCGAGCTGCTGAGCAACGACCTGCCGGACGGGGGTACCGCCGATGCCTGAGCCGAGCGAGTGGCAGAACCGCATCCAGGGCGAGTGGCACGGGCGCCCGTCGCTGTTCGACGCGACCGGCACCTGGCAGGGGTTCGAGGACATCCGCCGGTCGTCGGTCTTCGAGGACGGCACCACCACCTACTACATGGACGGCGGCCTGGAGGGCGGCGGCCCCCTGGCGGGACGGTTCCGGCTGGGCGCGCCGTTCGCGTTCGGCGTCGTCGACTCCGACAGCGACCGCGTCTACACCGGGCCCGACTTCCACGGCACCGGGCAGCCGTACGGAGGGTTCGTCGACGCGCACTACTACGGGCCCGGCTGGCAGGTCGACCTCAACACCTGGAACCACGTCCTGCCCGACGGCGAGACGCAGGTGTACTCGTCCACCCTCTACCAGGGGTGGGCGCTCGTCGGGTGCTTCAACGGCGTCTACAAGCGCTCCACCGACTACGACACCAACGCCGACACGCGGGCGGCGATCGACGGGTTCCTGGCGGACGAGACGCGGCACGGTCCGATCCCCTACATCCTGCCCACCAAGCAGCGCGGCGCCTACAGCGGCACGTGCGAGCTGTGGGGCGCCGACCAGAAGCCGGCCGGCGAGGTCACCGTCTCCATCGAGCTGGAGCCCATCGACCTGCTGCGCACCCGGCGGCACGTCACCTGGACCGGCGCCCTCGATCGCGCCTACACGGTCGAGGTCAGGCGGGACGGGTTCCGCTCCTTCTTCGAGGGCCCCGACGCGTGGGGCAACGCCCAGGCGTTCGGGCGGGCCGACTACCCGGTCGTCCACTTCGGCGACGTCTGGAAACTGAAGGGCCGCGAATTCATGATCGACGCCAGGCCGGGGATGTCCGCCGGGCGGACGCTCACCGTCGCCTACGAGCTGTTCAAGGGCAACGTCCTGACCAGCGTCCTGCACGGCGTGCTGACCTGGGAGGCCGCGTGACCGGGCAGGCCGTCGTCGTCACCGGCGGGACGCGCGGGATCGGCCTCGGGCTCGCGCGGGAGTTCCTCGCCCGCGACGTCCGGGTCGCGATCTGCGGCCGCTCCCGGGAGTCGGTCGACAAGGCGCTCGCCGAACTCGGCGACGCCGCGGTCGGAGCCGTCTGCGACATGGCCGACCGCGACCAGGTGCAGGCGCTGTGGGACACGGCGGCCGCCGCGTTCGGGCGGATCGACCACTGGATCAACAACGCGGGCGTCTCCACCGCCCGCCGGCCGCTCACCGAACTCCCGCCGCGGGAGCTCGAAGCGGTCGTGTCGGCCAACCTGCTCGGCGTCATGCACGGCAGCGCCGTCGCGGTGCGCGGCATGGCCGGGCAGGGCGGCGGCACCGTGTGGAACATGGCCGGGCTCGGCAGCGACGGCCGCACCGTCCCCGGCCTGATCGGCTATGGGGCGACCAAGCGGGGCGCCGACTACCTCACCACCGGCCTGGCCAAGGAGGTCGCGGACGGCCCGGTGAAGGTGGCGCACCTGTCCCCCGGCATGGTCGTCACCGACCTCCTGCTCAAGGACTACTCGCCCGAGGAGCTGGCGAAGGCGAAGAAGGTCTTCAACATCCTCGCCGACCGGGTGGAGACGGTGACGCCCTGGCTGGCCGACCGGGTCCTGGCCGGGACGAAGAACGGCGGCACGGTCGCCTGGCTCACCACCCCCAAGATCATGGGGCGGTTCCTGCTCGGCACCGTCCGCAAGCGCGACCTGTTCGGCGACCGGGCGGACGATGCGGCATGACCGACTACCCCATCGCGCTGGCCGTCGAGGACTTCGTCCCGGTGGCGCTGACCGCGGCCGGCGTGGCGATGCTCCGGCACAAGCACCGGCTGGTCCCGCTCGCGGCCGTCCTGGTCGTGGCGGGCGGCTTCGCCAAGGCGACCTGGAAGCTCATCGTCGCCCTGGACGGCCCCGACCTGCAGTGGCTGCACGAGGCGCTGTTCCCGCTGCTGGCGGCCGGCTTCACGCTGCTGGTGTTCGCGCTGGCGCGGGAACTGCGCCACTCCGGCCATCCGGCCGCGCTCGCCGTGCCGCTCGCGGCGGCGCTCGCGGCCTCGGCCGCGCTGCGCGACACCTGGCCCGCGATGGTGTGGACGATCATCGCGGTGACCGGCGCCGGCGCCCTGCTGCTGCGGGAGGCGGTGCGGGCCGGCGACCGGACCACCGCGTCGCTGTTCGGCCTCTGGATGGCCGGGCAGTACCTGCTCGGCCCGATGGCGGCGCGGGCCGAGCAGTCCATCCCCCTGCAGTGGGTGGAGCAGTCCTGCAACACCTTCGCCCAGGCGGCCTTCGCGTACGCCGCCTGGCGGCTCGCCAGAGCGGCGACCCGGGAACCCGAGGCGGAAAGGGCGGCGGCATGACGGACGCACTCGGCTGGCGGCGCAAGTTCGGTGTGATCGCGCCGTCCACGAACACGATCGTCGAACCCGACTTCGCCCGGATGGGCGTCCCCGGCGTCACGTCCCACTTCTCCCGCATCCACATCCGCGACCAGAACATGGACGGGGACGCGGGCATGGAGCGGCTGCTGGAGCAGATCCGCGACGAGATCGGAGCGGCCTGCGAGCGGGTGCTGACCTGCGAGCCCGACTACATGGTGATGGGCATGTCCGCCGAGACGTTCTGGGGCGGCGTGGAGGGCAACAAGCAGTTCGTCAAGCAGATCCACGACATCACCGGGCTGGAGGTGGCGACCGGCGCCGAGGCGTGCGAGCGCGCGCTGACGCTGTTCGGCGCGCGGCGCATCGGGGTCGTCACCCCCTACCAGCCGGTCGGCGACGCCAACGTCCGCCGGTTCTTCACCGAGATCGGCTTCGAGGTCGACCAGATCATCGGGCTGCGGTGCCCGACCGCCGTGTCGATCGCGCACGTCGCCGAGGCGGAGCTGCGGGAGGCGCTGCGGGAGCTCGCGGCGGGCGAGGTCGACGCGCTGGTCCAGTGCGGCACCAACCTGTCGATGGTCGCGGCGGCCGACGAGGCCGAACGGTGGCTCGGCCTGCCCGTCATCGCCATCAACGCCGCCACCTGGTGGATGGCCCTGCGCGACAACGGCATCGACGACAAGGTCCACGGCGCCGGCACCCTCCTGCGCGAGCACTGACGCGATGCGGACCGAGGGCGGGTACGCCGACACCGAGTGGGGCCAGGTCCACTACCGGGTCAACGGGCGCTCCGGACCGTGGATCGGCCTGTTCCACGAGGCCCCGCTGTCCTCGCGGGTGTTCGAGGACGTGCTGCCGGTGCTCGGCCGGCACGCCCGCGCCGTCGCGTTCGACACCCCCGGCTACGGCGCGTCCGACGCCCCGCCCGGCCCCGGCTTCGAGATCCCCGACTACGGCCGCGTGCTGGCGCGGGCGGCGGCCGGGATCGGGATGGAGCGGCCCGTGCTCGCCGGCGTCCACAGCGGCGCCTCGCTGGCGATCGCCGCCTCCGCGCACCTGCCCGTCGCGGGGCTGGCGCTGAGCGGCGTCCCGCTCTTCACCGGCGACGAGCGGGCCGCCTTCATCGCCGGCTGGACGCCCGAGGCGCCGCTGGACGAGCACGGCTCGCAGTTCGGCTGGGCCGTCGAACGCTACCGGCGCGGCTGGGGCCCCGGCCTCCCCGTGGAGCTGCTGCACCTGGCGGTGGTCGAGCTGATGCGCGTCGCCGGCCGCTACGACTGGGGCTACCAGGCGGCGTTCCGGTACGACCCGGCGGACGCGCTCGCGGCGGTCGACGCGCCCGTCCTGCTGCTCAACACCGAGGGGGACATCCTCGCGGCCAAGGACGCGCTGGCCATGCAGCTGGCGCGCGACGCCCGCCGCGTCGTCCTGCCGGACCTGCCGGGGCAGCCGCACCTGCGCGCCCCCGGCGACTTCGCCGCCGCGCTGCTGGCCTTCACCCGCGAGACGACCGGCCCGTGACCACCGCGCCCGGCGTGTCGGGCGGATCAGGCGGCGCGGGCCTCGCTCGCCAGGTGCACGCCGACGCGCGGCGCGTCGATGATCGAGTTGTGCACCGTGCAGCGGTCGACGGCGGCCACCAGCCCGTCGGCCTCGGCGGCCGAGAGCCGCGCGGGCGGGCGCACCCGCAGGTCGACGTGCGACACGCGGGCCGGGACGGTCGGGCTCATGGTGTAGCCGGCGGTGATCTCCAGCCCCGCCGCGGGCAGGCCGTGCCTGGACAGGTACCGGCGCGCGTAGTGGGCCGCGCTCGCGGCCAGCGACGCGACGAACAGCTCCAGCGGCGTCGGCCCGACGTCCATCCCGCCCGCCGAGTACGGCTGGTCCACATGGATCACGTGGTCACGGACGAGCACGGCGAAGGCGTCGTTCTCGCGGTGGACGACCAGAATCTCCCTCACCCGGACCATCTCCTCAGCTCGTGGTGACGTGTGTTCCCAGCCTCCGGCCCCGGCGGCGGCCGGGGTAGTGCCGAAGGTCCCGGGCACCGCGGGACGCTCGGCACCCGCGGAGCCCGTCCGCCGCCCGCCCGTCCGCCGCCCGCGCGGCGGCCGGCCCGCGAAGTTCGGTAGCGTCGGGCGGCATGCGTGTTCATGTGGGGTGCGCGATGTGGGCGCACGCTCGGTGGCAGGGCCGGTTCCTGCCGCCCTCGCTGCCGCCGGGCGAGCGGCTGCGCGCCTACGCGAGCTGGTGCGACGCGGTGGAGGGCAACACCACCTTCTACGCGACGCCGGCGCGGAGCGCGGTGGAGTCGTGGGCGGAGCAGACCGCCCCGGACTTCCGGTTCGTGCTGAAGCTGCCGAAGACGATCACGCACGAGCGGCGGCTCGCCGGGGCCGGCGAGGACCTCCGGTCGTTCCTGCGCGCGATGGAGCCGCTGGAGTCGCGGACGCACGCGCTCTGGATCCAGCTCCCCGGCTCGTTCGGCCCCGGAGACGTCGGGACGCTGGCCGGCTTCCTGCGCGGGCTGCCCGCCGCGCACCGCTGCGCCGTCGAGGTGCGGCACCGGGCGTTCTTCGAGGACGCGGGATGCGCGCGCGACCTGGAGCGGGTGCTCGTCCGGGCCGGGGCCGAATGGGTCCCGTTCGACACCACCGCGTTCTTCCAGAGCCCGCCGACCAGCGACGCCGAACGGGACGCGTGGACGAAGAAGCCGCGCGTGCCGCGCCGGTCGGCCGCGCTCACCGACCGCCCGATCGTCCGGTACCTCGGGCGGGACGACACCGCGCGCACCGTCGAGGGCTGGCGGTTCTGGGTGGAGAAGGCGGCCGAGTGGGTGCGCGAGGGACGGTCCCCGACCGTGTTCGTCCACACGCCGGACAACGCGGACGCCCTCGCGCTGGCCCGCCGCTTCCACGACGAAATACGGGCTCGGGCGCCGGAGGTGGAGCCGCTCCCCGAGCCGGTGCCCGCGGAGCCGCCCACCCTGTTCTAGGTCTCGTCGTTCCAGGTCTCGTCGCCGGCGTCCAGCATCGCCCGGGTGGCCTCGTCGACGATGTCGCGCATGGCGCGCTCGGCGGCGTCGGCGTCGCCCGCCTGGACGGCCTGCGCCACCTCCGCGTGCCAGCGGATCGCGGCCGGCTCCGGGTGGGCGGGCATCAGGTGGTGGTGGGTGCGGCCCGCGAGGACGGCGGCGACCACGCCGCCGAGCGCGGCCATCATCTCGTTGCCGGACGCCTCCAGCAGCGTCCGGTGGAACAGGACGTCCGCGGTGAGGTAGGACTCCAGGTCGCCGGACCGGCCGTGCACCGCCATCTCCATGACCGCGCCGGTCAGCGCGCCGCACTGCGCGGGCGTGGCGCGGCGGGCGGCGAGCGCGGCGGCGACCGGCTCCAGCCCGCGGCGCAGCTCGCCGAGGGAGCGCAGTTGCTCGTCGCGGCCCGCGCCGTCCAGCCGCCAGCCGATGATCTGCGGGTCGAACAGGTTCCACCGCACCCGCTCGGCGACGGTGATGCCGACCCGGCGGCGGCTCGTGACCATGCCCATCGACTCCAGGACGCGGATCGCCTCCCGCACCACCGAGCGGGACACGCCGAACCGGTCCTCCAGCTGCTCGATCCGCAGCACCTCGCCCGCGCCGACGGCGCCGGACGTGATCAGCATGCCGAGCCGGTCGACGACGCTGCCGTGCAGCCCGGCCGGCGGGTTGTCCACCATGGCCCAATCATCACACGAAGAATCGTGGCACTTGCATAAAGATATGCTTTTTCGCTTTCGCCCCTTGTAATGAGCAGGTCATAAGTTCACACTCGGGCAGACATCATCTTCGCCACGCTCCCCGGGAGATGACGAATGCACCCGATCCTGCTGGCAGCGGCGCCGGCGGCGTCGAGCGGGCGGCTCGTGCCAGCGGCGCTCGCCGGAATCGCGCTGATCGTCGTACTCATCACCTACTTCAAGGTCCACCCGTTCCTGAGCCTCACGCTCGGCGCGCTGCTGGTCGGCGGCATCGCGGGACTCCCCATGTCCGACACGATCGACGCCTTCGGCAAGGGCTTCGGCGACACCGCGGCCGGCGTCGGCGCGCTCATCGCGCTCGGCGCGATGTTCGGCAGGCTGCTGGCCGACTCCGGCGGCGCCGACCAGATCGTCGACACCATCGTCGGGCGGTCGCGGCGCGCGTTCCTCCCGTGGGCGATGGCCCTCGTCGGCGCGCTGATCGGCCTGCCGATGTTCTTCGAGATCGGCCTCGTCCTGCTGATGCCGGTCATCTTCCTGGTGGCACGCCGCTCGGGGCTGTCGCTCATCGCGGTCGGCATCCCGGCGCTGGCCGGGCTGTCGGCGATGCACGGGCTCGTCCCGCCGCACCCCGGCCCGCTCGTCGCGATCGACGCGCTCAACGCCGACCTCGGCCTCACGCTCGGCTTCGGCGTGCTGGTCGCGATCCCGACGATCGCGCTGTCGGGCCCGGTGTTCGCCCGTTACGCGGCCCGCTGGGTGGACGTCATGCCGCCGTACCTCTACGTCGACCAGCCCGAGGAGGAGGGCAAGAGCGCCGAGGACGAGATCCTGCGGCACCGCCCGTCCTTCGCCATCACGCTGGCCACCGTCCTCCTCCCGGTCGTGCTGATGCTGGGCAAGGCCATCGCCGACATCGCCCTGGACGAGGGCGGCGGCGTCCGCACGGTCCTCGACAACCTCGGCACCCCGCTGATCGCGCTGCTCATCGCGGTCGTCGTCGGGATGTTCACGTTCGGCCTCGGCGCCGGCATGAACCGGCAGTCGATCTCGGCGTCGCTGAGCGAGTCGCTGCCGCCCATCGCCGGGATCCTGCTGATCGTGGCGGCCGGCGGCGGCTTCAAGCAGACGCTGATCGAGACCGGGATCGGCGAGCTGGTCGCCGACTGGGTCAAGGACAGCGGCTTCTCGGTGCTGTTCCTGGCCTGGCTGGTCGCCGTCCTGATCCGGCTGGCCACCGGCTCGGCGACGGTCGCGACCGTCACCGCCGCCGGCATCCTCGCCCCGCTGACCGGCTCGCTCGACAGCGGCGAGACGTCGCTGCTCGTGCTCGCGATCGGCGCCGGCTCGCTGTTCTTCTCCCATGTCAACGACGCGGGCTTCTGGCTGGTGAAGGAGTACTTCGGCCTCGGCGTCGGGCAGACCGTCAAGACGTGGTCGCTGATGGAGACCGTCGTCTCGGTGTGCGGCCTGGTCTTCGTCCTGCTGCTGAGCCTCGTCGTCTAGCCCGGCCGGGCCCGGGGCCGGGACGTTCGGCCCTGGGTTCTGGCCGGCGATCGGGCGATCATGGACGGGCAGGGTCGGGACCGTCCCGCCCGGGTAGGTGAACGGCGTCCTCGCCGGAAGGAGAACAGGCCATGCTGGTCCGGGAGGCGATGACCTCGCCCGTCGTCACGATCCCGCCGACCGCCACGATCCGCCAGGCGATCCGCGTCCTACACGACCACGCCATCACCGCCCTGCCCGTCGTGGACGGCGCGGGGCGGCTCGCCGGCATCGTCAGCGAGATGGACCTCCTGCGCGGCGTGTTCGAGCGGGACCCGCGCGCCTTCGCCCGGCCGGTCGCGACGGCCTCGAGCCCGGCGCCGCGCCTGGTGGCGGAGGTCATGACCCGCGACGTGGAGACGGCGCGGCCGACCACCGACGTCGCGACGCTCGCCGACACGATGATGCGGACGCGGATCAAGAGCGTCCCGGTGGTGGCGGACTCCGGCCTCGTCGGCATCGTCAGCCGCCGCGACCTCATCGCGATCCTCGCCCGCGGCGACGCCCGCATCCGCGACGACGTGCTCGCCGCGATCGACGAGTACGGGCCGGACGGGCGGCACTGGGACGTCCGCGTGCGCGACGGCGCCGTCGAGCTGAGCGGCGGCGCCGCGGACGAGCCGGCCCGCCGGGTCGCCGGCGTCCTCGCCCGCACCGTGCCCGGCGTCACCCGCGTCTCCATCCGGGAGACCACCGCCCGGGGGAATGCCTGATGCGCGTCATCTCCGAGTCCCACCTCGGCTCCGTCCTCGCGGGCCTGCCGGGACGGCCGCGCGTGGTGGCCGGCGGCAACTTCGCCACCCCGCGCCGCGCCCTCGCCGTCCTGGACGAGGCCGCCCCCGAGTACCGGCTGTTCATGCTGAACGCGCAGGGCGACCTGCCGGACCGCGACGGCGTGGACCTGGAGACGCCGTTCGTCGGCGCGGGCATGCGGGGCAGGCCGCACCTGCGGTACTTCCCGTCGCGGCTGTCGCTCGTCCCGAACCTGCTGAAGGGGTCGCTGCCGCCCGACATCGTCGTCGTCCAGACGTCCATGCCGCGCGACGGGACCGTGTCCCTCGGCATCGAGGTCAACATCCTGCCCGCCGCCGTGGAGGCGGTGCGGGCCCGCGGCGGGCTCGTCATCGCCCAGCTCAACCCGCGGATGCCCTACACCTTCGGGGACGCCGTCATGGCGGTCGACGAGATCGACTACGCGATCGAGTCGGACGAGCCCCTCGCGAGCCCGGTGCCGCGCCCGCCCGGCGACGTCGCCCGCGAGATCGGCGGCCGGGTGGCGGCGCTCGTCCCCGAGCGGGGGACCCTGCAGCTCGGCATCGGCGCCGTCCCGGACGCGGTGCTCGCCTCGCTGCTCGACCGCCGCGGCCTCGGGATCTGGTCGGAGATGTTCAGCGACGGCGTCCTCGCGCTGGAGAAGGCCGGCGCGCTCGACCCGGACACGCCGATCACGGCCTCGTTCGCGTTCGGCGGCGAGGAGCTCTACGACTGGGCCGACCGCAACGAGCGCGTCCGGATGCTGCGCACCGAGAAGACCAACGACCCGAGCCTGATCGCGCGGCGGCACCGCCTCGTGTCGGTGAACTCCGCGCTCCAGGTCGACCTGTACGCGCAGGCCAACGCCAGCCGGGTGCGCGGGGTGATCTACTCGGGGTTCGGCGGGCAGACCGACTTCGTGGTGGGCGCGCTGCACTCCCCCGGCGGCCGGGCGGTCATCGCGCTTCCGTCCTGGCATCCGAAGGCGGACGTGTCCACGGTCATCCCGCGGCTGTCGGGGCCCGTCACCTCGTTCCAGCACAGCTTCATCGTCAGCGAGCAGGGCACCGCCACGGTCTGGGGCCGGGACGCGCTGTCCCAGGCCCAGCAGATCGTGGACCGGGTGGCGCACCCGGCCGCACGCGACGACCTACGCGAGGAAGGCCGCGCCCTGGGCTTCCCCCTCCACTGACCCCACCCACGCCGCGACCTCGCCAACCACGGGCTCCGCCACCTGACGGCCTTGCTACTTGGCGGCCTTGCTACTTGGCGGCCTTGGCGCGGGCCTTCGCCTTGCCGGCCTTCTTCTTCCCGGCCTTGGCGTTCTTCGTCTTCTTGCCGTCTTTCACGGGCGCGGAGGCGGCGGCCTCGGGCTTCGCGGACGGCTTCGCCGACTCGGCGCTCCTCTTGGCCTTCTTGCCGTTCTTTCCGTCCTTGGCGCTCTTTTCGTTCTTGCCGGCCTTGGGCTTCTTCGCGGCGGGCGCGTCGGTCTCGACCGCCACCGTCACCTCCGCCTCCGGCTCGGCTGCGGGCTCCACGGCCGCCGGAGCGGGGGCGGGGGCCTCACCGGCGACGCGGTTGCGGAACGTCTGCCCGGTCCGGAACCGCGGCACCTGCGCGGCGGGCACCTCGACCGGCAGCCCGGTGCGCGGGTTGCGGGCGCTGCGGGCCGGGCGGGCGAAGCTGTCGAACGTCCCGAATCCGGTCACGATGACGCGCTCCCCGGCGGACACGCGGTCCATCACGGTGTCGAACACGGCGTCCACGTGCCGGCGGGCGGCGGACTCGTCGCTCCCCGCGCGCTCCGCCACGGCCTTGACCAGTTCACTCCGGTTCATGCGCCATGCCCTTCACTGTGGCGATATGTGCTGCTCAGCGTAGTGCGGCACGGCGGCCGGGACCCGGCAATCGGCATCCCGGCCGGCGTTTCGCCCTTACTTTCCGATAAAGCCCTTGGACTGCAGCCAGGTCTCGGCGACCTCCGCGGGCTGCTTGCCCTTGATGTCGACCTCGCCGTTGAGCTCCTGGAGGACAGAGTCGGTCAGCGCCGCCGCGATCGGGTTCGCGATCTTCCCGACGGCGGGGTGCTCCCGGTAGACCGAGTCCCGGACGGTGAGGGCCGGGTTGTAGACCGGGAAGAAGCTCTTGTCGTCCGGGACGGGCGTCAGGGCCAGCGCCTTGATACGTCCGTCCGTCGTGGCGACCTCCCCGAAATTGCAGGGATCGCCCTTGCCGATGGCGTCGTAGATGGCGCCTTCGGCCAGGGTCGCGACGTTCGACTTGGGGAGCGTGAATCCGTACGCCTTCTGGAGGCCGGGCCACCCGTCGCTGCGTCCGGCGAACTCGCTCGCCACGCAGGTGGAGGCCTTGGACGGGTCGCTCTTGGCCAGCGCGGCGTAGTCCGACAGGTTCTTGATGCCGAGTTCCTGCATGGTCGCCGTCTTCACGGCGATGGCGTAGGTGTTGTTCGCGGGCGCCGCCGCCAGCCATTTGACCTTGTTCTTCGCCAGATCCTGCTCGGCGACCGCCTTGTACTGGGCGACCGGGTCGCCGACCGGCTCGGTCTGCTTCAGGAAGTTGATCCAGGCCGTCCCCGTGTACTCCCAGTACATGTCGATGCTGCCGGACGTCAGCGCCGCGCGCGTGGTGTTGCTGCCCTGCAGCCCGCACTTCTCGTGGACGGTCGCGCCCGCCGAGCGCAGCGCGAGCGCGGTGACCTGGCACAAGACGAGCTGCTCGGTGAACTCCTTGGACCCGACGGTGAGGGTGGCGCCCTCCAGCGAGTTGCCCTCGGCCAGGCTGCCCGCCTTGGCGTCGGTGCCGCTGGAGCTGAAGCATCCGGCGGTCAGGGCGAGGACGGCGGCGGAGGCGGCGATGGGCGCGACGATGCGTGAGATTCCGGACGGGAGCAGGCGCATGGTGACTCTCCTCAGGGGTTCGGACACCGGGGGGGTTCAGATGCCGCGGGGGCGCAGGACGTGCTCGACGAGTCCGATGAGCCAGTCGGCGGCCAGGGCGAGCACGGCCGTCAGGACGCTGCCGGTCAGCAGGATCGGGGTGCGGTTCAGCGCGATGCCGGTGTTGATCAGGTCGCCGAGCCCGCCCGCGTTGGTGAAGGCAGCGAGCGTCGCGCTGCCGACGTTCAGGATCACCGCGACGCGGACGCTCGCCAGGATCACCGGGACGGCGAGCGGCAACTCGACTCGGAACAGCACCGCCGTCCGGGACATGCCGATGCCGCGCCCGGCGTCGATCAGCGACCGGTCGACGCCCTGCAGGCCGACCATCGTGTTGCGCAGCACCGGCAGCGCCGACACGAGGATCAGCGCGATCACCGCCTTCTGGAATCCGATGCCGACCGTGACGGCGAGCAGCACCAGCACCCCGATGGACGGGACGGCCTGCCCCACGTTGGCGAGCGCGAGGAACGGGGCGGACAGCCGGCGCAGCCGCGGCCGGGTCAGCAGCACGCCGAGCGGGATCGCGATCGCGAGGACGAGCGCCGTGGACACCGCGACCAGCCGGATGTGCTCGCCGAACTGGTGGACGATCTCGGTCCGGTTGATGGAGCGGCGCTCGATCGGGTCCAGGTCGAGGCCGCGCAGGTAGAGGTAGAGCGCCGCGCACACCGCGAGGAGGAAGACCGGTGTGACGAGCAGGCCGGTGCGCCCGCGGGCCTCCTCACCGGACGCCGCACGCTCCGGGACGGCGGTGACGGTCATCGTCCACCGTCCTTCGGCGGCGTCTCCCTGACGTCCTTCGGCGGCGTCGCCCTGACGATCGCGGACCAGGAGATCGTGCCGGCGGGGCGTCCGTCGTCGTCCAGGACGGTCGCGGTCTCCGTCCCGGCCCGCAGCATCGCGTCCAGCGCCTCGTAGAGCGACTGGCCGGACCGGACGGCCGCGCCGCCGGGACCGCCGGGCCCGGCGGGGCGCAGCGCGATGGAGCCCACCTCGACCAGCCGGAGCCGCCGCATCGCCGCACCCGTACCGACGAACGACGCGACGAACTCGTCGGCGGGTTCGGCGAGGATCGCCGCGGGCGTGTCGTACTGGACGAGCTCCGCCCGCTGCCCGAGCATCGCGATCCGGTCGCCGAGCTTGAGCGCCTCGCCGAGGTCGTGGGTGACGAGCACGATCGTCTTGCCGATCCGGGCCTGGATCTCCAGGAACGCGTCCTGGAGCCGTTCCCGCGTGATCGGGTCGATGGCGCCGAACGGCTCGTCCATCAGCATGGCGGGCGGGTCGGCGGCGAGCGCGCGGGCGACCCCGACGCGCTGCTGCTGCCCGCCCGACAGCTCCTTCGGGTACCGGGTCCGGTAGGTGCCGGGGTCGAGCCCGACCAGGTCGAGCAGCTCGTCGACGCGGTCCCGCACGCGCCTCTTGGGCCAGCCGAGCGTCCGCGGGATGACCCCGATGTTCGCGGCGATCGTCATGTGCGGGAACAGCCCGACCTGCTGGATGACGTACCCGATGCGGCGGCGCAGCTCGTCGGGGTCGGCGCGGGTGACGTCCTCGCCGCCGAGCAGGATCCGGCCCGCGGTCGGCTCGATCAGCCGGTTGACCAGCCGCAGCGTGGTCGTCTTGCCGCAGCCGGACGGCCCCAGCAGCACGACGATCTCACCCTCCCGGACGCCGAGCGTGAGGTCGTCGACCGCCGGGACGTCCTGGCCGGGGTACCGCTTGCTCACCCCCTCCAGGCGGATCATCTCCCGGCGCTCCGGCGCGGCACTCTCGCCGATCTCGGCGGCGACGGGCTCGGTCATCGCAGCCCCCTGGCGGTCGTGACGCGGGACAGCACGACGAACAGCAGGTCCAGGACCAGCGCCAGGACGGCGACGCCGAGCGTCCCGGCGAGGGTGTCGTTCAGCGCGTTCGCGCCGCCGATCCGGGCCAGCCCGCCGAAGATCAGCCCGCCGAGGCCGGGGCCCGCGACGGCGGCGGCGATCGCCGCGATCGCGACGGTCATGATGGTGGCCACCCGGACGCCGGTGAGCACCACCGGCCAGGCCAGCGGCAGCCTGATTCGCAGCATGCGGGCCGCGGGGCTCATTCCCATGCCGCGGGCCGCCTCCTCCACCGGGCCCGGGACGCCGTCGAGCCCGGTGATGGTGTTGCGCAGGATCGGGAACACCGCGTACAGCACCAGCGCCGTGATCGTCGGTGTGAGGCCCAGCCCGAACAGCGGGATGAGCAGGCCGAACAGCGCCAGGGACGGGACGGTCAGCATGGTGCCGGCCACGCCGAGGGCGAGCCCCCTGGCGCGCGGGCGGCCTTCGACGGCGATGCCGAGCCCGATCCCGATCACGGCCGCCACAGCGACGGCGATCAGCACGACCTCGGCGTGCTCGGCGGCCAGCCGGGCGATCTCGGGCCAGCGTTCGGAGAGGTATTCGGAGAAGCTCATCGCCGCCTCCCGCGTCCGCGCGGTGCGGCGGGAGCCCGGACGAGAACGGTGTTGCTCGCGTCTCCCATGGTTCAGAGGTTGCCTATTGACGATCAGTCTTGCAATAACGGCCCGGGGCACAGATCTGTTGCGGCCCCGCCGTTCGGCCGGGAGCCGGCCGTCACTCCGGCCGGTCGCGCAGGTGCCGCAGCAGGACGGCCAGGTCCAGCCGCCGCCGCTCGCCGGGCGCGGCGAACGAGAACCCGAGCCGCGCCTCGGCGTACGCGAGCCGGGCGGCGATCGTGCTGTGGTGCCGGTGCACCCGGGCGGCCGCCCGGCGGGCGGAGCCGGTCGCGCAGAACGCGGCGAGGACGGCGAGGGTGCCCGCGCCGTTCGGCTCGGCGGCGAGCGCGTCCAGCGCGGCCACGTCCGGGACGGCGGCGATGTCCTCGTCCCGCATCCGCGCGGCGATGACCGCGAGCGCGCCGAGCCCGTCGTAGTGGACGACGTCGGCGCCCATCCCGGCGAAGCGCAGCGCGGTGCGGGCCCGCCGCAGCGACGCGGGCGCCTCGACGGCGGGCAGCGCGGACCCGACCCCGACGCGGAGCCCGCGCGGGAACCGTTCCGGCGGCGTCCGCACGAGCACGGCATGGACGCGCCCGAGCGACACCGCGGGCGCGCCGATCCCGCCCAGCGCGTCCGGGATCTCCCCCTCGACGGCCAGGACGTGTACCCGCTCAGCCGGGTCGACGTCCAGCAGGCGCAGCGCCCGGCACCGTGCGAGTTCCCCGGCGTCCGCCGAGAGGACCAGCTCGGCGAGCCCCCCGTCCCCCTGCCGCGGCGCCGCCCCCAGCAGCACCCCGGCGGCGATCGCGAACCGCTCCAGCACCAGCTCGTCGAGCGGCAGCGGCTCACTCCTCCCCAGCCACACGCACGCCGTCCCCGAGACCTCCCGAATCACCCCACCCACAAAACCGCCCGCCCCATCACCCGCTACGACCCGCAGCACACCACCCGACACACCGCCCGGTACGCCCCGCGATACAACACCCGCCCCACCGCCGGGTACATCCCCCGGCACCCCGCCCGCCACGTCCCCCTGCACGCCGCCCGGTACATCCCCCGCAACGCCGCCGGCTACGTCCCCCGGCAAGCCGTCCGGTATGACTCGTGGTGCGGGGTTGACGGCGGGGTGAGCGGCGTTGTGGGGGGCGGGGTCGGCGCGCAGGGACAGGCCGGAGGCGGTGTCGACGAGGCCGGCCGGGCACTCGGCAAGGCGCGCGGTCTCCCGGACGAGGGCCTGCGGGCCGACCTGTGCCGCGATCAGCCCGTCGAAGAAGCTGATCACCCGGACGGCGTTCTCCGCATCGGCGTCCAGCGCCGAAAGCCGCAGGAGCAGGCCCTTCATGACGGCAGCGTACGGCACCCGACGGTCGGCGGCCTCCCCGCCGGATTTCCCCGGCGGATGGCGGCTGGGCAGGCGGGCCCGGACGCCGGACACTGGGGGCGCAGGCCGCGCGAGAGGAGCCCGTGGTGACCTACGCCTACGATCCGGAACTCGTCCCGTGGATCTCGATGATCCCCCATCTCTCGATCGCCGATATCGCGAAGGTCCGCCGGGAGGAGGTGGAGATGTTCGGGAACAGGCCCGTTTACACGCCGCCGGTCCCGGTCGAGACGCGCGACGTCGCGGTCCCGGGCGAGCCCGGCGTCCCGGTCCGGATCTTCAGGCCGGCCGAGCACGACGGCGTCCTGCCCGGCCTCGTGTTCGTCCACGGCGGCGGGTTCGCCCTCGGCAGCGTCGACCTCTACCACGACGACGCGGCGAGCATCGCGGCCGAGGTCGGCGCCGTCGTGGTGTCGGTCGACTACCGGCTGGCCCCCGAGCACCCCTTCCCCGCCGGGCTGGAGGACTGCTACGCCGTCCTGTCCTGGACCGCCGCGCACGCCGGCGACCTCGGCATCGACCCGGACCGGCTGGCGGTCGGCGGCGAGAGCGCCGGCGGCGGGCTGTCCGCCGCGGTCGCGCTGCTGGCCCGCGACCGCGGCGGCCCCGCCCTGTGCTTCCAGTTCCTCGGCATCCCGGAACTGGACGACCGGCTCGACACCCCCTCGATGCGCGCCTACACCGACACGCCGATCTGGCACCGGACCAACGCCGAGCTGAGCTGGGACTACTACCTCGGCGAAGGCGTCCGCGGCACCGCCGGCGTATCCCCGTACGCGGCGCCCGCCCGCGCGGAGGACCTGTCCGGGCTGCCGCCCGCCTTCGTCACCACCTGCGAGTTCGACCCGCTGCGCGACGAGGGGCTGAGCTACGGGCAGCGGCTCGTCCAGGCGGGCGTCCCGACCGAGATGCACCTCTATCCGGGTACGTTCCACGGCTCCACCCTGGTGCCGGACGCGGCCGTGACGAAGCGCATGAACGCCGACCGGCTCGGCGCCCTCCGCCGCGCCCTCCACCCCGGCTGACCGGTCAGAGTTCGAGGACGAGGCGGGGCCCGCAGGCGCGCGACACGCAGATCATCATGAATCCGCCGTCGGCGCGCTCCGCCTCGGTCAGCACGGAGTCCCGGTGGTCGGGCTCGCCTTCGAGGACGGGGGTCTCGCACGTCCCGCACGTCCCCTCGCGGCAGGACGACAGGACGCTGACGCCCGCCTTCTCCACGGTCTCCAGGATCGAATGCCCCGGTTCGACCCGCAGGGTGCGGCCGCTCAGCGACAACTCGACCTCGAACGCCTCCTCCGGCCCGGTGACCGGCTTCGGGGAGAACCGCTCGGTCCGCAGCGCGGCGCACCGCTCCTCGGCCGCCGCGAGCATCGGCTCCGGCCCGCAGCAGTACACGAGCGCGTCCGGCGCGACGTCGCCCAGGATGCCGTCGAGGTCCAGAAGGCCGGACTCGTCCTGCGGGCGAACCTCGACCCGCTCGCCGTACGAGGACAGTTCATCGACGAACGCCATGGCGGAGCGCCGCCGCCCCCCGTAGTGCAGCCGCCATTCGGCGCCGGCGGCCTCGGCCGCGGCCACCATCGGCAGGATCGGCGTGATGCCGATGCCGCCGGCGAGGAACACGTACCGGGGCGCGTCGTCCAGCGCGAAGTTGTTGCGCGGCCCCCGGACGGTGAGCCGATCTCCTGGCCGGACCCGCTCGTGCACGACCGTGGACCCCGGCCCCTCCTTGAGGACACCGATCCGCCACGTCCGTGAGTCGCCAGGGTCCCCGCACAGCGAGTACTGCCGGACGAGACCGTCGCCGAGCAGCACGTCGATGTGCGCCCCGGGCCGCCACGCCGGCAACTCACCGCCGTCCGCCGCGCGCAACGTCAGCCCGACGACACCGTCGGCGAGGACCGCCCTCGCCTCGACGACGACTTCGACCTCCACCTGCCCTCCATCCGGCGACATCCGGTCACCCACCAGGCACGACCCCTCTCAGAACGGCCGCCCCGCAACGGCTCTCCTCAACATCCCGGCCGAGCGGACCTCGCACCGGCGCCCGGACGATCCCGCGCCCAGCCGCGCACCGACCCGCGCACGACGACCGCGCCCGGGCCAGCGCACTCGCCCGCGCCGCAGCCTCCCCGGCTCTCACCAACGGCCGCCGCCTTCGTCCCCACGACTGTCACCGGTAGCGCCACCGGCCACCAGTGCCCCTTCCACCGAGCGGAAGAACCCGCCCCCCGAACCCCCACCACCAGCAAGGATCACGAGACCCCCACCCCCAAGAACAAGAAGCCCTCCACCCCCAGTTCCGCCTTAGACACGAGCCCCTCACCCCCCGAGGACAAGAAGCCCCTCCACCCCCAGCCCCGCCCTAGACACGAGCCCCTCACCCCCGACGACAAGAAGCCCCTCCACCCCCAGCCCCGCCCTAGACACGAGCCCCTCACCCGAGGCACCGGACCCCGGGCCCGCGGAGAGACCGGACTCCTGGCCCGCAGAGAGACCAGACCCCTGGCCCGCAAAGAGACCAGACCCCTGGCCCGCAAAGAGACCAGACCCCTGGCCCGCAGAGAGACCGGACTCCTGGCCCGCCGAGGGACGAGACCCGCAGAGACAGGTGATCACGATCAGGAACGAGGCCGCGGCCGAGGCCGTCACTGCGGCCGGCGCCGTGCGCGGGATGCGCGTGCGCGGGATGCGCGTGCGCGGGATGCGCGTGCGCGGGATGCGCGTGCGCGGGATGCGCGTGCGCGGGATGCGCGTGCGCGGGATGCGCGTGC